>DATJUL010000122.1:0-7916 GCA_035502295.1 Allostellaceae bacterium
CCGGCGCGGCGTTCGCGGCTGCGGCAGGCGCGCCGAACGGGGGCAGATGCCGCACGCCGCCGTCCTCGGCGATCGCTTCGGTCAATTCCAGCACGTCGTCGTCGGCTACGGCTTGCGGCGGTTCCTTGGCGGCGGCGCCGCTGAAGCGCGCGGCTACTCGGCCGGGACGTTCTTCATCGGCAACCAGACGGCGGATCGACGCGAGAATTTCGTCCATCGACAGATCGGGCGGCGAGTTGGAATCGGACATCGGGGTCGCTGCGATCGGGGGCGCCCGCCACCCTACGCAAACCAGCTTCGCGGCGCCAGCCGCTCGATGCCGGGCGGCGCGGCAACCGGCCGCCTACTGCCTGAGACCGCCGCCGAAGCCCAGCCACTTGTTCTTCACCTCGTTGTAGTGGCGGTCCATGTCGTAGAGCCTGACCGGCAATTTCATGTCGGGGGCGATCAGCCGGCCGCAGGCGGCCGCCAGGTTGAACTCGGCGAGCGCGGCGTCGTGCTCGGAGGTCACCAGCTGCGACTGGGTCGTGAACAACTGCTGCTCTGCGATCAGCACGTCGAGCACGGTCCGCGTGCCGACCAGCGCCTCCTGCTGGGTGCCCTCAAGGGCGATCTGCGCCGCCCGCACTGCCGTGCCGAACGAGGCGATCGCGGCCCGCGCCGCCTGCAGCGTCTCCCAGTTCTGGGTTGCCGTCTGCACCGCCTGGCGGCGCGCGTCATCGACCTGGCTCTGGCGCTGCCCCACGGTCTGCTCGGCCTGGCGGGTCTGCGAATAAACCGCGCCGCCCTGGTAGAGCGGCACCGTCAGTTGCAGCGTGACCGAGGCGACGTCCTCCCGCGCGTTAAACAGCGTCGTCGCCGGGGCGTAGCTGCGCAAGAGGCTGCCGACCAGCGACACCTGCGGCAACAGCTGGCCACGCACGACCGACACGTTGGCGCGGGCCGCCAGTTCGGTGAACATCGCGGAGATGACTTCGGGGTTGTCATTGGAGGCGAGCTGCAGGGCCGCTTCGAGCGTCCCCGGCAGGGCCGGGCGCTCGCGCGGCTGCAGCAGCCGACCCGGCGGATGGCCGACGGCGCGGGTATATTCGGCCTCGCTGACCCGCAACTGCCCCTCGGCGTTGATGCGCTGCGCGGTGGCCTGCGCCAGCGACGATTCGGCCTGCGCCACATCGGTCCGCGTCACCTCGCCGACGCGAAACCGGTCGCGCGTCGATTCGAGCTGCTTCTCCAGCACATTCTCGTTGTTGCGCGCCACTTCGAGGAGCTGCCGGTCGCGCACGACATCGAGATAGCCCTGCGCCACCGCCTGGAACACCTGCTCCTCGACCGCCATCGTCTGGGCGCGCGTCGCCTCGACCGTGTCGATCGCCTGGCGCGTCTGCGCCTCGGTGCGGCCGCCGCGGTAGACGGGTTGCGTCACCTGCAGCTGAACGGTCCGCGCCACATAGCTTTCGAACTCGGTCGGGGTCGATGCGCCGGTAATGGCGTTCGGTTCCTCGATCCCGACCCGGTTGGGCCCGGCGCTGGCGTTGAAGGTCACGGTCGGGCGCCAGTTGGCCAGCGCCTGCGGCACGCTTTCATCGGTGGCGCGCAATTGGGCGCGCTGCGCCAGGAGCTGCGGATTGTTGTTGTAGGCGTAGGCGAACGCCTCGCTCAGCGTCTGCGCCGGCGCCGGATTGACGGCAACGAGCAGCCACGCGATGGTCCCGACGCCGACGCCGGACAGGCGCGCGGCCGCACTCCATCGCGGCCGACGGCGCCTTTGCCACCCCCACCTCTGCGGCATTCACCCCCTCAAAAAACGAAGCCGGGCTTTATGGCAAAACCCGGAAGTAGCGGCACAGCCGCATCAAATATAGTCCGGCACGCGAGCATTCCGCCAGACCGCACGATCAGCGTGGCGCGGCCGATACCGCCATGTGGCCGCAGCACCACAGCCATCCGGCCGCCCTCGGCGAGTTGCCCGGAAATCTCCGGCGGCACGGCCGCGACGGCGCCGCCGAACACAATCACGTCATAGGGCGCCCGCTGGCGATGGCCCGCCGTCAGCGGCGCCTCGACATACTGGACGGCGGCGATGCGGTGATCGACCAGCGCCGAGCGACCGATTCGGGCGAGTTCGGGCGCCTCCTCCAGCGCGACGACGCTGCGCACGAGCAGCGACAGCACGGCCGCCGCATAGCCGACGTCGGCAGCGACCGCCAGCGCGACATCGCGGGGCTGCGGTGCGGTCGCCTGCAGCAGCCGCACCGCCACCATCGGCCGCATCAGATAGCGCGCGCCGCCGAGCGGCAGATCGTCGTCGATATAGGCCATGGCGCGCTGCGCCGGGGGCACGAACAGCTCGCGGCGGATGCGGCTCACCGCATCGATCAGCCGCTCGTCACTGACCTTGTTCGGCCGCAGCTGGCCTTCGATCATGTTGCGGCGGGCGTCGTCGTGGAGGATCAACCGGGGCACGTCGCTAGTTGGCGGCTGGCCTTATATCGGCGTCTGGCGGCAACCACAATCAACTCCGTTGCCGCCGCCGTTCGCCCAATGCGCGCACAGGCTGGCCCGGCGCCAGATGCGCCAAGAGATCGGCCGCGCGACGCCCGTGGCGCGGGTGGCGCCACGAGGGCGCGACCTCCACCAGCGGCGCCAGCACAAAGCGCCGCTGGTGGAGGCGCGGATGCGGCAGCGCGAGCCGCGGCGTGCGCAGTCGCAGACCGTTGTAGTCGAGCAGGTCGAGGTCGAGCGTGCGAGCGGCGTTGGCCGCGCCGCGGCGGCGGCCGAACCGCGCCTCCAACGCCAACAGCGCGGCGAGCAGTGCGGGCGGCGTGAGACGCGTCTCGACGATCGCGACGGCGTTGACAAACCACGGCTGGTTGGACGCCGGCACCGGCTCCGACAGGTACCACCGCGACCGCCGCACCACCCTGATCCCCAACCGCGGCAAGCGCGCCAGTGCCGCCCCGGCGGTTGTCAGCGGTGCGGCGAATGGCGGCGCCGCGAGGTTGCTGCCGATGCCGATGACGATCACACCGGCCGCTCCCCGCAAAAGGATGCGGCACCGGCCTTGACGACGAATCTTCGGCGCATGACAATCCCGCGATTGTTTGGACGGTTGAGGGAACCGATGATCTTCTATCCGGAAGAACGCATCGCGCTATTCATTGACGGCGCCAACCTCTATTCCGCCGCGCGCAGTCTCGCCTTTGACATAGACTACAAGCGGCTGCTGGAAATGTTTCGGGAGAAAGGGCGACTGATCCGCGCATTTTACTATACAGCGCTGCTGGAAGACCAGGAATATTCGCCGATCCGGCCGCTGGTCGACTGGCTCGATTACAACGGCTACACGATGGTGACCAAGCCGACCAAGGAATTCATCGATGCGATGGGGCGCCGCCGGCTCAAGGGCAACATGGATATCGAGCTGGCGATCGACATGCTGGAAATGGCGCCGCATCTCGACCACGCGATCCTGTTTTCCGGCGACGGCGACTTCCGCCGGCTCGTCGAAGCGGTGCAGCGGCGCGGCGTGCGCGTGTCGGTCGTCTCGACGACCCGCTCGTCGCCGCCGATGGTGTCGGACGATCTGCGTCGTCAGGCCGACAGCTTCATCGAGCTGCAGGAGCTGGCGCCGCAGATCATGCGCAACCATCACCCGCGCGACGAAATGGCGCGGCCGCGTCCCGAACCGGCCGAAACCGAGTGAGCGGCAGCGGGGCGGCTGTCGCTCCCGACCGCGCCCCGGACCGCGACTGCGCGCGCTGTCCGCGGCTCGCCGCCTTTCGCGCGGCGCAGCGCCTCTCCCATCCCGACTGGTTCAACGCGCCGGTGCCGTCGTTCGGCGATCCCGACCCTGAGCTGCTGATCGTCGGTCTGGCGCCGGGGCGGCGCGGCGCCAACCGCACCGGGCGGCCGTTCACCGGCGATTTCGCCGGCGATCTGCTCTATCGCAGCCTGATCAAGCACGGCTTTGCCGCCGGCCACTACGGCGCCGACCCGGCCGACGGGCTCCAGCTGCGGCGCGCGCGCATCACCAACGCCGTGCGCTGCGTGCCGCCGCAGAACCGCCCGGAGCCGGCCGAGATCGCCGCTTGTCGCCCGTTTCTGGCGGCCGAATTGGCGGCGCTGCCGCAGGTCCGGGCGATCCTCGCGCTCGGCGCCATCGCGCATCACGCCGTGCTGGCGGCAAAGGGGCTGAAGCGCGCGGCCTATCCGTTTGCGCACGGCGCGCTGCATGCGCTGCCGGATGGCACGCTGGTTGCCGACAGCTATCATTGCTCGCGCCTCAACACCAACACCGGCAGGTTGACGCCGGAGATGTTCGACGCGGTCGTCGCGACGCTGGCGCAGCGCCTCGCCGCCTGAGGAGGGTGGGAACATGAAAGCGGTGGTCTGCGAAGCCTTCGGCGGGCCGGAAGTATTGCGCCTGCGCGAGTTGCCCGATCCGCCGATGCCCGGGCCGGGCGAGGTGCAGGTGCGGCTGCGGGCGCGCGGCGTGCAATACGTCGATGTGCTGATGCTCGCCGGCAAGTACCAGTTCCGTCCGGAGCCGCCCTTCATTCCGGGCAACGAGGGGGCGGGCGAGATCGTCGCGGTCGGCGACGGCGTCGAGCGCTTCGCGCCCGGCGACCGGGTGATGAGCCGGCACCGCCTCGGCGCCTTCGGCGAACTCGGCAATGCGCCGGCCGAGAACTGCAATCCCGTCCCGGACGGCATGAGCATCGAAGAAGCCGCGGTGTTCAGCGGCGCCTATCACACCGCCTATCACGCGCTGTTGCAGCGCGGCCGCCTGAAGGCCGGCGACTGGGTATTGATCCACGGCGCCGCCGGCGGCATCGGCATCGCGGCGATCCAGGTCGCCAAGCTGTTCGGCGCTCACGTCATCGCCACCGCCAGCACCGACGAGAAACGCCGGGCGTGTCTCGAAGAGGGCGCCGATCATGCGATCGACTACCGCAGCGGGTTCCGCGACCAGGTCAAGGAACTGACCGGCGGGCATGACGGCGTCGATATCGTCTACGACCCGATCGGCGATGGGGTGACCGACGAATCGCTGCGCGCACTGGCCTACGGCGGCCGGCTTCTCGTGCTCGGCTTCTTGGGCGGCGGGCCGGCGACGCCGCGCACCAATTATCTCTTGATCAAGTGCCTCGAAGTGATCGGCGTCAGGCTCGGCGCCGTCACCGAACACTGGCCGGAGGTCGGCCGCGACAACATGCGAACGCTCGTCGAGCTGGCCGGCCAGGGCAAATTGCGGCCGCGCATCTCGCACCGCTTGCCGCTCGATCGCGCCGGCGAGGCGATCCAGGCGGTCATCGACCGTCGGGTGATCGGCAAGGCCGTTCTGGTCGGATAGGACGGCCGCGGCCGGCTGATCTAGCGATTGCAGCCGACGGCGCGCAGTTTGCACTGCCCGGCGGTGTGCTTCTGGCAATCTTCGATCGCCGCCAGTTCGGCCGCGTCGCGTGTCCGCTTGACGGCGCCGCCCCAGGCCGTTCCGGCCTTCTCGCCGGTCGCCAGCGCGCCGCACTGCCGCGGCCCGACCGGGAAGACGACCTTGCAATTGTCCGACTTGCAGTTCTTCAGCGCCGCTTTGTTTGCCTGCGGCTGGTTCGGCTGGTTGAGGCTGTAGCCATATTTGTGAGCAGCCGGGTCGAGGGCAAACGCGCCGGTGCCGGCGATGGCGGGCGATGCGGCAAACGCGGTCAGCATGGCCCCCAGCCCCGCGGCGGTGATCATCGTGCTACGGCGCATCGCGGGTTCTCCTCGGCGACGAATAAGGACGGGCTGCCGCAGGTTACGGTCCGCGGCGGCCCGCCGCAACCGGGCGCAGGCGGGCGCCGCTACCCGATCGTGATGGAAAACCGGCAGGGGCGCGGCGTCGCGACGCCGCACATCAGCGGCTGGCCGTCGCCATAGGTCAGCGATACGGTCCACGCGCCCGGGCTCAGCGTATCCTTGCGGGCCCAGCTGTGCCATTCGAAATAGCCCTGGCGGTATACCTCGCCGGCGTAAACCGGCACGAGGTCCGGCTGGCCGACCGTCAACCTTGTCGTCAGATCGGGCGCGCCGCTTGAAGCGCCGGCGGCGACGCGCGTCCAATGCACGTCGATCGCGATCGGGCCGGCCTGCAGCCGAGCGACGGCCGCCTGGCCGCCGGCGATCGTCATCCACAGGTAGAGCGGCTGGCCCACCGGCAGGGCGGTGGCGGCAGAGCCGAGGCGAGGCCCGAGGCCCCAATCGACGACGGCAAGCCCGCCCGCTGCTTGCGGCGCGCCGTTCGCCGCCTGCGGCGGCGCTTCCGGCGGGACTGCCGCGGTGGTCGTCGGAGAACTCGGCTGCTGCGGGGTCGCCGCGCCAGACGCCGGCGGTGCGGGGGTTGTCGACAGCGACGGCGGCAGGACGGGGGCGGGGGGCATCCCGGGCAGCGCGGCGGCCGACCTCACCTCTGGTTCGACGCTCGCAAAGCCGGCGGCGGCGCGATCGGTCACGGCCGCGCACGCAACCGTCAGCAGCGCCGCTGCCAGACCGATCGAGCGACGCCGGCGCAGGATTGCGGTCATCATCGCGTTCATCGGCGGCGACTCCCGGTGCCGGTGGAATGCACCAGAAGAACGCCGCGGCGACGGTTTGGTTCGCCCGACCCCGCCGCCTTCAGCCCGAAATTGCCGCCGCCTGCTCTGCTATTCCGCCGCGGCGCGGGCCGGCGCCGGCGCCGCGCCGAGCACCTCGGCCGCCGCGCGCGCGACGACGGTGCCCTCGAAAAAGCGCGGGTTCTGCGTGCCCCACAGCTTCACCGCGTTGGCAAACGTGAAGTCGCGGAAATCGTCGCGCGTGATCAGCCCGTCTTCCACCAGTTCCCACGCCTCGGGCAACACCTGCAGCATGTCGGGCACATCGAAATGGCCGATATCGGAGCTGTAGATCGCCTGGATCCGCGCGTCGAACGGGTTGAACTTCGAGAACGCCACCGCATTCATGCGATCGTCGGCCTCGCAACCAAAGAAATACGGCGTCACAAAGAGGTCGATCCAGTCGCGTTTCTGCGTGATGTCGCAGGCGGCGTAATCATCGTGCACCGGCACGTGGCCGTCGATCTCGTCCTCCTCCTTCATCGGCCAGCCGCCGCGGCGCCGCAGTTCGGCGGAAATCTCCTCATAGCCGTATCGGTCGACGAGCTCGGCCAGGAGTTTGCGGTCGAGCTTTGCGGGGTGCATGTATTCGAGGCCCTTCTTGCCGCGCCGCTCCCAATGCTCGATCAGGTCGGCAAACAACTGGCAGCCCCAGCCGACCCCGCCTTCCAGAAAGCCGAAACGCAGATCGGGGAAGCGTCGCGTCACGCCGCCGAGAAACAGCGCCTTGGCGACCGCATGCCCGGCCGCCGCGAAATGGCCGATATGGTTGAACGTGAAGTTCGACGGGTTGTTGCGCAGGCCAAAGCTGCGGCCGCCGGTGTGGAAGGTCGGCGCGACGGCGAGTTCGCGGCACCTCTGCCACACCGCATCGAAGTCATGGTCGCTGTCGAGGCCGATCTGGTCGTAGAACACCGCGTGGCGCGCGATTGCCGGGTCGAGGCCTTTCGCGACGGCCTCTTTTGTGATCGCCAAGGGCCGCGCCATGCCGCTGCCGAACATGCCGACCTTGAGGCCAAGCTGTTTGGTGACGAAGTCGAGTTCGGCGATCGCTTCCTCGGGGGTGTACATCGGGATGACCGCGGCCGGGGTCAGCCGGTCGCTGAGCTTCGCAAAATAATCGGCCGTGACGATGTTGAAGCCGCGGCACACGGCGCGCCGCGTCTCGTCGTCGGCGATCCGCGCGATGCCGAGGCCGGCCGTCGGATAGATGATGCCGAAATCGATGCCGAGTTCGTCGAGCCGGTCGTACAGCATGCGCGGCAGCATCGCGGTGGCGCGGTCGCG
>DATJUL010000123.1:0-13229 GCA_035502295.1 Allostellaceae bacterium
TGCGACGGCGGTTTCGGCCATGCCGAGAAGGCGCTGTTCGGCGCTGCGATCCCGATCGCCGGGGTTGCCGGCGACCAGCAGGCGGCATTGATCGGCCAGGCGTGCTTTCGCCCGGGCATGGTCAAATCGACCTACGGCACCGGCGCCTTTGCGCTCGTCCATACCGGCACCCAACCGATGCGCTCGCGCCACCGCCTCTTGGCGACGCTCGCCTACCGCCTCCAGGGCGAGACGGCCTTTGCGCTGGAAGGCAGCATCTTCATCGCCGGCGCCGCCGTCGAATGGCTGCGCGACAGGCTCGGCGCGGTCGCCGCCGCCGACGAGACCGAGGCGCTGGCCGCCCGCGCCGACCCGCACCAGCGGGTTTATCTCGTGCCGGCGTTTGCCGGCCTCGGCGCGCCGTACTGGTCGCCCGAGGCGCGCGGCGCGCTCTTGGGCCTGACGGCCGATTGCGGGCTCGCCGAGATCGCCCGCGCGGCGCTCGAAGCGGTCGGCTACCAGACGCGCGACCTGATCGCGGCGATGCAGGAAGATGGCGGCATCGCGATCGAGCGGCTGCGGGTCGATGGCGGCCTCGCGGCGAGCCGGTGGACGATGCAGTTTCTCGCCGACATCCTGCCGGCCGAAGTGGCGCGGCCGGCAGTCCTCGAAACGACCGCGTGGGGCGCGGCCTATGTCGCGGGCCTGGCGCGCGGCCTCTGCCCGCCGCCCGCCGAAATGCCCGCGCGCTGGACGGCCGCGGCGTCGTTTCAGCCGACGATGGACGCCGCCGAGCGCGAGGAGGACTATGCCGGCTGGCGCCGCGCCGTCGCCGCCGTGCTCGCCGCTGCCGCGCCGTGAACCTGCTCACCGATCTGCCCGACGCGCGCCACGGCGAAGTCACGGAAACGCTGGTCGCATCGCCGGGGCTGCGCATCGAGCGCATCATCTCGCTGGGTCAGGCGAGCCCGCCCGGCTTCTGGTATGACCAGGACGCGGCCGAATGGGTGCTGTTGCTCGCCGGCGCAGCCCTGCTCCGCTTCGAAGACGAACCCGAGCCGCGCCATCTCGCGCCCGGCGACCAAGTGCTGATCGCGCCGTACCGCCGCCACCGGATCGAATGGACCGACCCGGCCGCCCCGACCGTCTGGCTCGCGGTGTTCTACGCGTAAGAGGACGCGAGCCGGCGTCGGTCGCTACAGGTCAGGGATCGCTTCGCGGCACACCAGGATGCGGCGCGTCCGGCGCACCGTGCAGAACAGCGGCGCCGCTTCCGGCGCGGTACCCACGCGCAGCGCGATCGCGCGCGCCAGCATGAAGTGCGTCACGTCGGCCGCGGGGGCGAGCGGCCGGCGGCCGACCGGGTGCCAGCCGACCTCCTCGAGTTCGTCGGTCGCGACCGGCTCGCCGAACACCGCCTCGCCGTCGGCGAGGAAGAAGCGGGTGTTGAAGCGGCGGAACGCGCGGGTCGGGGTGATCGCGCGGCCGACATAGCGGAGATTGTCGAAGGCGGCGGCGACGCCATGCTCGGCATAGGCGGCCTCGATCGGCGAGAAGCCGGCGGGCGTCATCGGCCCGGCGGCGGCCGGCGCGCGGCGACCGACCAAGACGCGCACCTCTTCCCAGGTCTCGCGCAGCGCGGCGCGGGCGCTCGGGGCCAGGCGCGGCGGCAGCGCCTCAGCGCCCGCTTCGACCCGCCACGGCCGACGGTCCGCGGGGTCGATTGCGCCGCCTGGAAACACCCACATGCCGGGCATGAACCTGGCATGGCCGGGTCGCCGCCCGGCCAAGAGTTCGAGGCCCGCACCCTCGCCGCGCAACAGGATCAGCGAGGCCGCGTCGCGCGGCCGGACGATCCGCGGCGCCGCGTGCGCCGCTTCGATGACATCGTTCATGACGACCGGATTATGCCCGATCGCGAGGGCATAATGTAAATGATGCTGCCCGGGATTGCTTCGCTCCGCTCGCAATGACGACGGTCGTCATTGCGAGGAGCGCAGCGACGAAGCAATCCCGACGGCAACCTGACTCACGCCTCCTTGCCCGGCTCGGCGACCGCGGCCGACCACGGCGACATGACATCGCTGACGCCGTAATTGAGGCCGTCTTCGCCCCGCGCCACGAGGTTCGGGCAGGCGAACAGCGCGGGCCATGCCGTATGCTCGACGACCGCGGCGCCGGGCCGCACCGCCAGCCGCTCGCGCACCAGCTCCGGCAGGCGGCGGTCGATCGCGATGCCGCTGTCGCCGCTGACGTCGATGCGCGGCTGGTGCGCCGCCTCGCCGGGGGTCATCGCGAAATCGACGACGAAGCTCGCCAGCTGCGCGACGGCGGCGAGGATGCGCCTTCCGCCCGAGGCGCCCAGCCCGAAACGGCCGCGGCCATCGCGCGCCGCGACGAGGGGACACATGTTGGTCAGCGCGCGCTTGCCCGGCGCCAGCGAATTCGGCCGTCCCGCCCGCGGGTCGAACCACATGACGCCGTTGTTGACGAGGATGCCGGTCTGCGGCAGCACATAGCGGCTGCCGAAGCTCGACAACAGCGTCGTCGTCAACGCCGCGATGCCGCCCTCGCGGTCGATCGCGGTGATGTGGGTCGTGCAGCTTTCCCCAGGCGGCTTGATGTCGCCGAGGGTGTCGAGCCTTGTGTGGTAGGCCTGCTGCAAGGCGTCGATCAGCGCCTCGAAATAGACCGCGTCCGGCGCCTGCGCGAAGCGCTTGCTGGCCAGCCGGTCGAGCACGTCGGCGAGGGTCGGCGCCGCGGTCAGCCCGCGCGCCGCGTGCAGCGCATAGCCGCGATAGGGGATCTCCAGGGACGGCACGAGGCGCGCCCGGCACTCCGCGAGGTCCGCGGCCGACAGCACGCCGCCGGCGGCGCGGACATCGGCGGCGATCGCCTCGGCAATGGCGCCGCGGTAGAAATCGTCGGGTCCCTCTTCGGCGAGCCGCGCCAGCGTCGCGCCGAGACGGCCGAGCGCGAGCGCCGGCGGGTCGCCGTTGGGCGGCGACACCGGCGGCAGGCCGTCCGGCAGCCAGATGCGACGGCTCTCGTCGTAGCGGCGCAAATCGGCTGCGGCGACGGCGGTCTTGACCGTCACCCACCAATCGACCGGCAGGCCCTGTTTGGCCAACGCAACGGCCGGGGCGACGAGATCACGCCACGGCGCGCGGCCGAAGCGTTCGACCGCCAGCGCATAGCCCTTGACCGCGCTCGGGATCGCGAACGACAGCGGGCCGTGCATGTTGCGGTCGCCCTCGACCCGCGGCCAGGTAAACAATTCGGTCGCGGTGTCGTCGGTCAGCTTATAGGCGTCGGGGTCGAGGGCGGCGGGCGCGACCGGGCCGAAATCGACAACCTCGGCGCGGCCGCCGCCGGGCGGCTGCACGACCATGCAGCCGATGCCGCCGAGGCCGCTGTTCCACGGCTCGCGCACGCTGAGCGCAAACGCCGTCGCCACCGCCGCATCGACCGCGCTGCCGCCGGCCGCCAGGATCTCGGCGCCGACCCGCGCGGCGACCCCGTTCTGCGCCGCGACGATACCGCCGCGCGACGCCGCGACCGGCTTTCTGACGACCCAGTTCTGCATCAACGACGCCATATCAACCCACCTCGTCCGGCTCACAGCACGTCGATATTGTCGACCCGGCTCTGATAAAAGGCATAATAGTCGGCCAGACTCGCCGCCTCGTCGTACGGCTTCCGATAGGCCCATACGGCGTTTTCGGCGCTTCTGCCGCCGGCCTCGATCGTCCAGTACGAGCAATCGCCCTTGAACGGGCAATAGGTGCGATGTTCGGTCGGCTGGAGCAATTCGAGCCGAACGTCTTTCGCGGGCAGGTAGTGCACCGGGCCGTGGCCGGTCTCCTCGACGCGCAGCGCCGCGGTGCTGTCGGCGATGACGGCGCCGGCAAAGCTGACGCGGACGCGCCGCGCCTCGGGCACGAGATCGACCCGGTGGTCGGGTTTGGTGGCGTAACCGGGGGCTGGATTTGCCATTGGTGATCTCCGCTGTCTACTTGCTGATCCGTTCGGACGGCGGCGCCTGCCGCCAATTGACGCCGCTCGGCTGGCGGTTGCAGTTGAACGACGCGACGCAGCCGGCGTAGAGCGAGGAACCCTGCAGCGGCCCGCACTCCTTGGCGATGCGGCGGGCGCGAAAGCCGGGGTTGGTGCACAAGAGCTGCTCGTATTGCTCGCTCTCGCGCACGTTCTGCTGGGGCGTTTCATTCGCCGGCGGCTGCGCCCACGCGATCCCGGCCGCCGCGGCAAAACCGGCGGCGAGAAACCAACTCGAATAGCGCGCGCGCATCGCTTCGTCCTCTTGTTGCTGCGGCCTCACCGGCCGGCGTCAATCAACCATCGTCAAGCCGCCGCTGACGCTCAGCACCTGCCCGGTGATGTAGTCCGAGCGGCGGCCGAGGAAGAACATGACCGCCTCGGCGATTTCTTCCGGGCGGGCGATCCGGCGGAACGGGATCGCGCGGATCAACGCTTCGCGCATGCGCTCGGGCTGCGCCTCGAACAGCGGCGTATCGGTCGGCCCCGGGCACACGCAATTGATATTGATCTGGTAGCGCGCCATCTCGCGCGCCAGCGATTTCGTAAAGGCGATGATGCCGCCCTTGGCCGCGGCATAAACCGTCTCGCCCATGCTGCCGACCCGACCGGCATCGCTCGAAATGTTGACGATCTTGCCGGCGCGCGCCGCCACCATCGGCGGCAGCAGAGCGCGGGTCAGCCGCACCGCTCCCAACAGGTTGATCGCAACGAGGCGCTCCCACATTTCCGGCGGGTTGTCGAGAAACGGCTGGATGCGGTCCCAACCGGCGGCGTTGACGAGGCCGTCGAACTGCGGCTCGCGCCGTTCGACGGCGACCGCAAAACCGGCGATCGATTCCGGCAACGTCAGGTCGAGCGGCACAAACGCCACGGCAAGCCCGGCGCCCGCGGCGTCGGCCGCGACGGCGCGGCCGCGCTCTTCATCGACATCGCCGATGCAGACGCGCGCCCCCTCGCGCGCCAAGAGCAGCGCGGTCGCCCGTCCGATCCCCGAAGCGCCGCCGGTCACGATGACGGCGCGGTCCTGCATTTCCATGGCGGCTCGCCCTCCTGCTGCCGCGGGCCGCAGCGATGTTCGGCGCGGCCAGGGCTGCTGTCAATCGCCGGTCGCACCGCGCCGCAGACCGGCCCCGTCGCGGTACAATTGCGCCACAGCGCTCATCCGAGCGACCGGCGTTCGCCCCGACACGGCGATCGGCACGCGCCGACACAAAGGAGAGAATAAATTTCATCGCGCATTTGATCAAAAACAATTGGCGCCTTCCAGCCACTCTTCTGTAATCATGTCACGGATCGTTGGCACATTATTAAGGTTTCCAAGTCATAACCGGCGTCCATCAGCATTACCTTGTGGTTGGGGCTTGGGGAATGCGCAATTGGCTTAAGCGTATTACGACTCCGGTGCCGCGCCGGCAGGCGGTCGACGGCGAGAATGAGACGGTTCTTCCGCAGGAGAAGATCGAACGCCTGGCGGACCGGCTCGCCGCCGGCAACGCGCCGGCCGGCCGGGTTGCGGCGCGGCGCGACCAAACGCGCATCATCGCGCTGTGCAGTCAAAAGGGCGGCGTCGGGAAGACCACGATCGCCGCGCACCTCGGCGTCAGAGCCGCCATGGCCGGACAGGGGCCGGCCGTTCTGGTCGACACCGATCCGCAGGGATCGCTGTCCGAATGGTGGCGCGCGCGCGCCGAGGAGGAGATGCCTCTCTCGGCGATCAAAATGGGCGATCTGGCGCGCGAACTTCCGACGCTGCGCGACTGCGGCGCCGCCGTCGCGATTATCGATACCCCGCCGGCTCTCGCCACCTCCATCATGGAGGTTATCACCGTCGCCGATCTGGTGCTGATCCCGGCGCGGCCCAGTCCGCATGATTTGCGGGCGATCGGCGGGACAATCGATCTGGTGCTGCGGGCGCGCAAGCCGTTTCTGTTTGTCGTCAACGGCGCCGCGAACCGCGCGCACATTACCGCCGAATGCGTCGCGGCGCTCTCCGAGCATGGCCGCGTCGCGCCCGTCATTCTCTATCAGCGAACGGAGTGGGCAGCCTCGATGATCAACGGACGAACGGTTCTGGAAACCGCGGGGTCCGGCCGGTCGGCGCGGGAAGCGGCCGATCTGTGGGCCTACACCTACGCGCAGATCGCGATGCGCGAAGCTGCGTAGGCGATGTCGCATGGCAGGCGCGAAATTGTCGGGCGCGTTGCTGGTCTGGAAGGGACCGCCGCTGGCGCGCATCGAACGGGACTTCCATGCCGCGGACGGGCAGGCTGAAAAACCCGCGGTCGCCGGCGATCCGGCGGACGTGCCGGCGCCGCGGAGCACGCCGAGGCCGACGAAACTCCTGTGGTTTCTGACGATCGGCGCGGTCGTGGTTGCCGTCGGCACCGTGATCGGGCTGGCTCTGCCGGGACCGGTCGGCCGGACGATGGCGAGGATGCCGGCGTTATCGCTGTCGATCCCGAAGGCCGCGGCCAACCTGACGCGGATGGCAATCGCACCGGCGCTGCAGGCGCCGACGCTGCCGCCCGCGGCGGTCGCTCTGCCGCACCCTGATGCCGAACCCGCAGCGCCGCCGGCGGCCCCGCCGGCCGCGCCGCCGCCGCGGGCGATAACAAAGACCGCCCTGTCGCCTCCCGTTCCGCTGCCGGCACCAGCACCGGCGCCGGCATCGCATCCGGCATTCGAGGGCGCGCCCGCCGAACCCGCAAAGCCGGCGGCGATCGCCGCATCGCCGTTGCGAGCGCGCGGCGACGCCTTGTTTGCCGCCGGCCACCTCGCCGCGGCGCGGGCCTTCTATGAACGGGCGGCCGCGGTCGGCGACGGGCGGGCCGCGCTGCAACTCGGCGAAACCTACGATCCGGCGTTTCTGGCGCAAGCAGGCCTCATTGGCGAGCGCGGCAATATCGCGAGCGCCGCCGACTGGTACCGTCGCGCGGCGCAACTCGGGGTGGCCGACGCCGCGGTGCTGCTGAAGGCGGTCATGGCCGAACCCGGCGGCTGACCGACGCGGTTTACCGGGCCGGCGAACCTGCTCGCGCGGCGCGGCCGGCGGCCGGCACCGGCGCGGCGTCGCGCCACACCGGCGGGGCGAATTTCAGCGGAATGATGATCAGCCCGGCGAGGATCGCCATGATCCCGGCGACCCCGATCGCGACCGAGAAGCCGAACGACGCGATCAGCAGTGTCGACAGGATGCCGCCGTAAAGGCCGCCCGAACCCTTGGCGATGGCGTAGAGCACGCCGTAATTGCTGCCCGCCGCAACCTCCCCGTAATAGTGGCCGATTGCGATCGGAAACAACGAGAACAGCGACGCCCAGCAAAAGATTGCCGCAATCGCCGCGCAGACGAACAGCAGCTCCTGATGCGCCATCCCGGCATAAATCGTCAGCAGCAGCAAGAGGCCGCACAGCGAATAGGCGACGATCATCATGCCCTCGGGGCCGAATTTCTCGGACAGCCCGCCGAGGATCAGCTTGCCGAAGCCGTTGGCGATGGCGATGCCGCCCGCCGCCGCCGTCGCCGCCGTCGCCGCGAAGTGGAAGCTGTTGGAATAGCGCACCATCTTGCTGATCCCGGCGAGCCCGGCGCTGGAGATCAGCACGAACGAGACGATCAGCACCCACATCTGCCAGGTCTTCAAGGCCTCGCCCAGCGTGTATTGGTGTTCCGACGGCCGCTGCACGGCTTTGACCGGCGGGACCCAGCCGGCCGGCCGCCACCCCGGCGGCGGGTCTTTCATCAACAGGCCGGCGATGATCGCCACGCCGCCGAGCACTCCGGCCATGATGTAGATGACATCGAAAAACACGTGGGGCGGCGAATTGTGCGGGATCGCCCGGATCGGGAAGATGAACGGCAGCGACCCCCAGGAAAACGCGCCGGCAATCAGCCCGGTCATGACGCCGCGTCGATCGGGGAACCACTTGTTCCCGGTGATCACGGCGTTGTTGTAGATGAAACCGGTGAAGAAGCTGCCGATGCACCACAGAACGACGACCAGGGCATAGGACGGTCCGAGCGCCAGCGCGAAGAGCCCGAGGCCGGAGAGCAGACCGGCGATCGCGGTGGTCCAGCGCGGGCCGAAGCGGTCGCGCAAGACGCCGCCGGGCAACGAGCCGATCGACTGCAGGATCACGAACAGCGTGAACAACAGCCCGATCTGCTCATGCGACCAGCCGTAGATCGCGCCGATATGCCCCGACATCGAGCTCCAGGCGTATTCGAACGGGCTGATGATGCCCATCGCGAAGAACGCCGCGACGAGCACGACATAGCGGCTGTAGCCAAGGATTTCCCGGTCGCTGGGCGGCGCCGCGGCGGCCGCGCTTGACGCTCTGGCCATCTCCCCTCCCCTACGCGTCGCGCATCGTGACGACGACCTTGATCGCATCCTCGATGCGCTCGCGCGCGTAGCGGATCGCGGTCGGGACGTCGGCGAGCGGGAAGGTGTGGGTGTGAATGAGCTTGGCGTCGAACCGCCGTTGCGCGATCAGCGCGGCGGCGCGATGCGTCGCGCTGCGCCCTTCGCCGCGGATGCCGAAGACGTAGATGTTGTTGCGCACGAGATGCGCCAGATCGACCGGCACCTTCTCGCCGGGGAACGCCGCAAGACAGATGCGGCCGCCGCGGTTGACCATGCGCCCCGCCTCGTCGAGCGCGTGCGGCGCGCCCGAGCATTCGAGCACGTATTGCACGCCCTTGCCGCCGGTGAGGCGCGCCACCGCGGCAACCGGGTCTTCGCGGCGCACGTTGATCGTGTGATCGGCGCCGAGGCGGCGGCCCATCTCGAGTCGGCGGTCGCGGGTGCCGGTCAGGATCACCGGGTCGGCGCCGAGCGCCTTGGCGACGCCGACGCCCATCAGCCCGATCGGCCCCGGGCCGGTCACGACGACGCCTTCGCCGGCAAGGATGCCGCCCATCACGTCGAGGCCGTACATCGCGGTGCCGGCGGTGACGATCAGCGTCGCCTCCGCGTCGGACACATGGTCGGGGATGTGCACCATCGTGTTGACGTGGTTGATCGCGTATTCGGCGAAGCCGCCATCGGTGGTGAACCCGTTGGCGCGGTGGCCCTTGCTGTGAAAGCCGTAATTCAAACACGAGGTGTACATGCCCTCGCGACAGCGCGGGCAACGGCCGCAGCCGGCGTGGATCTCGACCGCAACCCGGTCGCCCGGTGCGAATTCATCGACGCCCGGTCCGAGCTTGACCACCGTTCCCATGTATTCATGGCCGGGCGTGAAGTTCTTGTGGAACGGCAGTTCGCCCTCGATCGATGCCGGCACGCCGTGGCTGATGATTTCGAGGTCGGTCGCGCACACCGCGATCGCGTCGATCCGCACCAGCACCTCGGCCGCCCCCGGCTCGGGCACCGGCTTCTCGGCGAGGCTCAATTCGTCCGGTCCGCCGAGCACCCAGGCCTTCATCGTCGGCGGGATCGCGTAGTCGTTCGTGGCATGGGTCATTTCGAGTTGCTCCGATCGGACGGCCCGCCGGCGGCGCCGGCGACCGGTTCGAGCCAGACATCGGCCAGATCCTGGCCGAGGAAATGGCTGGGCGTGATGCTCCAGCCGTGCATGCGCGACGCGGTCACGACGATGCGGTTCCACCATAACAGCGGCACCGTATAGGCCTGCGTCAAGGCATGCCGTTCGAAATCCCGGACGATTTTGGCGCGCTCGTCGGGGTTCGTCGCCATCGCCTGGCCGATGTAGAGCGCGTCGAGAAACCGGTCGGTGGCGCCGGAAAAATTGATCGGCGACAGGTCGGGCGATACGTATTTTGCCAGTTGCAACGAGGGGTCGTCGAAATAGTCGCCCTCGAAATCCTGCGCCGCATCGAAATTGCGGGCGACGACCTGTTTCTGCCAATCGAAGATGTCGAGGCGCTCTTGGGTCGTCGCGATGCCGATCTCCTGCCAACTCTCGGCGATGAGGTCGGCGCCGGCATAATGCGGCATCGGAATGTCGCGCACCAAGAGGCTCAGCTTGAGGCCGCTGACGCCGGCGGCGGCGAGCAGCCGCTTTGCTTCGACGCGGGCGGCGGCGACATCGTGGCCGAAGCCGGGCAGTTCGACGAGGTCGACTTCCGGTGTCGCCATGCTCGACCCCGGCCGCATCAAGCCGCCGACATATTTGAGGAAGGTGGTTTTTTTCAGCTTTTCGGCCGCGCCCCAGCGGTCGATCGCAAGCGACAGTGCGCGTCGCACCCGCGCATCGGTGAACGGCGGCTTCTGCGTGTTGAAGACGACGATGAGCTCGGACAGCCACGGGCTCTCGGCGATCTGCACCTTGTCGCCCAGCGCCTTGACGAGCGCATCGCGCTGCGGCGGGCTGACGCCACGGAACTCGGCCTGGATCCGGCCGCTCTCATAGGCCGGAACGACCTGCGGCACCTTGATGAAATCGGCCTGGTAGCCGTCGAGATAGGGCAGGCCCGGCCGGAAATACCGGTCCCAGCGGCGGCCGCGCCAATGCTGTCCCCGGACGTGCTCGACAAACACGAACGGCCCGGTGCCGAGCACGTGGGTCGCGGGAAAATGCGGATCCTCGGCGAGCCGGGCGGCGCTGCAGATGCCGTTCCACGGCGAGGCGAAATTCTCCAGCGCCGCCGCTTCGGGCCACGCAAGGTGAAACACCACCGTCAAGGGGTCGGGCGTGTCGATGCTCGCGATCGCGGCATATTCGACCCGGCGCGCCGACAAGATTCCGGGCGGCGGACGGATGATGCGCTCGTAGGTGGCCTTGACATCCTGCGAGGTGAGCGTCGTGCCGTCGTGAAACAGGACGTGCGGCAACAGCTTGAAGACGTAGGTCTGCCGGTCGCGCGAGATCGTCCACGACTGCGCCAGATCGCCGACGATGCGGGGATAATCGGGCGCATCGAATTTCAGCAGCGTCGAATAATGCGGCGCGATCGGATGAATGAACGCAAAGGACGAGTTCGACACGAAGTCGTAATTCTTGGGTTCGACGATGACCGCGAACTCCAGCGTGCCGCCGCGCTGCGGCGCGGCGTCGGCGCGGCCGCGGCGCGGCAGGCAAAGCGTCGCGCCGGCGACGATGCCGCCGGTGATGGCGGCGCGCCGCGTCAGCGCGCGATCGTTCACCCCTCCCTCCGGTCGATGAGGCACCGCGCCTGCGGCCGCGTTACCGCGCTTGTCCACGCTGCCAGGACTCGAACTGCTGGAACAAGGCGGCCTTGTCGGCCGGCGACATCGGCGCGCCGCCGCTTGCCTGCCGGCGCTCGTCGATGAAGCGGGAGAACAGCGTCTTCAGAGCGGCGAGGTTCGGCATCGCCGCCACCTGGGGGTTGTCGCGCAGCCACTCCGCGGCCGCGGGGGTGCGTGTCCACCCCGGCAGGTCGGCGGCGATATTGACCTCCCGCCATTTCGCATCATATCCCGGCGCCAACAGCCCCTGGAACCCGGTGAAGAACGTATCGATGAAGTTGCTCAGGTTGCGGTCGCGCTGCGGCAGCCCGCGCAAATCAGCGGCCATCAGCACATTGCCGACGGCGATCGTGTCAATCGGCCCATCGGGGGAAACGAGGTTGGGATAATCGGCGGCCGTGATGCGGGTCGGCGCATAGACGGCGGTGACCGCCTGAACCAGCGGAATGGCGAGCAGATGCAAGCCGGTCCCGGCCTTGAGCGCCTGAAAAAACGGCGCCGGCTCGGCCGCGACATAGGCCAGCGCAGCAATCTCGCCCTGGCGCAGTTTCTGCAAGGCTACCGCCTGACGGTCGGTCGCGAATTTGGCGTTGATGCCGAGCAGACCGAACAGGCGGCTGGCGGTGACCGCCGTGCCGCTTCCCTTCACATCGACATTCACGGTCTGCCCGGCGAGATCTTTGACCGACTTGATGTCGGGCCGCGCCAACAGGTGAAATTCCTCGTTGTAGAGCCGGGTGACGTAGGTCAGCGCTGCAACCCCCGGCAGGAAATTCTGACTCTTCGCATAATCGAGCGCATCGGCCTGCACGATCGCGAGGTCGATGCCGCGCAGATATTTCAGGTCGACCAGGTTTTGCAGCGGCCCCTTGCCGACCACCGGCACGACGCGGCGCGTCGCGCCGTCGTCGATGATGCTGGCGATCTCCGCCGCCATGCGCACCGACACGTCATCGGCCGGACCGGTCTCCAATTCGACGACGCCGCGGTTGACGATGGCGGCGGTCTCCGGGGCGGCAAGGGCAAGGCGCCCGGCGCTGACGCCCGCGGCGACGGCGATCCCGGCAGCCGCGACGAGGGCGGCACGAGTGATCGAACGGCACAGGTTCATTTCTGTTCGGCTGATTTGAGGCTCTGCAACAGGAGGGCAGCGTCGCGGACGCCCAAATCATGCGCCCGGCGGTACCAATAGGCGGCTAGTTTCGCATCGCCGCGGATTTGTCCGAGGCCGGCCTGGGCCAGGAACGCCGGATCGAAGCTTTCGCCCAGCCGCAACGCCGCCGGCCCGCTGCCGCCGTCGGCGCCGCGTCGATAGAACAAGCGCGCGTTCGTCACATCGCCGGCGGCAAAGAGTGCGTCGCCGCGCGCCACCAGCGCCGTTGTCTCGCTCGCCGACAGGCGCGGCGCGGCAGCGGCCCTCTTCATCGTCACCGGCGGCACGCCGTCCCGTGCAACCGCCGGATGCACCGGCGGGTTGGCAGGCGCAATCGCCGGCGCGATGTCAGGCGGCTTCGCAGCGACCGCATCAAGCGTCGCCACTGCAATCGGTTGCACCGCCATTGCCATGATCGGCGGCGCCGGAGGCTTTCTCTCGGCGACCGCGACCGCCGGCACCGCGTCATGCGCGCCGCGAATGACCGGCGCGGCGATCTGGGCACTGGGCGTGGCGACCGGCGGCTTATCGGCATCGCGTGCGCGGGGATGACCCGATGCCGTGCCGTGCGTCACGCGCAGCATCTCGTATGTCATGCTCGGGGCGGCAGCGATCAACGCAACGAAGAGGAGCGGGGCGCCGATCCGCCGTGCAAGACTGCGCCACCCTGCGGCGGTGAGCGGCGCCGCGGCGATCCTTCGGTCGGCGGCCGCCCGATGCCACGCCGTAATCTCCGGGTGCACGACGGGCAGGCGACCATCGGATGTGCGGTGTGCGGCGGGCGCGCGATCGGCCGCCGCCGCGTCGGCGAGGCTCGGCCGCCCGGTCGCGCCGTCATGCGCGGGGAGAGGAAGGTTGGCTTTGGC
>DATJUL010000124.1:0-4187 GCA_035502295.1 Allostellaceae bacterium
TCTCGATGAGGCCCGGCGCGATGACGTTGACGCGGATGCCGTATTGCCCCCATTCGGCGGCGAGGCTGCGGCACAGCGCGATGTCGGCGGCCTTTGTGACGCCGTACATCGCGATGACGGTCGAGGATTTGAGGCCGCCGATCGAGCTGATGAAGATGATCGAGCCTTCGCGCTTCGCCTTCATGTCGGGCGCGACGAGGTTGCAGAGCCACAGATTGCTCAAGACGTTGTTCGTCATCATGCGCTCGAACACCGCGTCGCTGAGCCCTTCCAACGAGCCGTAATGCGGGTTGATCGCGGCGTTGCACACGAGGATGTCGATGCTGCCCCAGTGCTCCTTCGTCCGGGCGACGAGGTTCTCGATCTGCGCCTTGTCGGAGATGCGGCAGGTGATCGCGACCGCCTCGCCGCCCTTGGCGCCGATCGCCGCGACAACCTCGTTGCACGGCTCCGGGTTGCGCGAGGAGACGACGACGCGCGCGCCGTGGGCGGCAAACGCCTCGGCGATGGCGCGGCCGATGCCGCGCGACGAGCCGGTCACGATCGCCACCTTGCCGCTGAGATCGAACAGGTTCATGGCGTTAAACTTTCACTTTCTTGAGGATGCAGCCCCTCACCCCAACCCTCTCCCCGCCTGCGGGGAGAGGGAGTCGCGGCGCAGCCACGGCGGGTGAGGGGGATCGCGCCATCGCGCCGACAGGCCGATTACATCCCTTCGCGCACGATCGGGTTGCTGAGCGTGCCGATGCCGGTGATCTCGATTTCGCACAGATCGCCGTGCTTCAAATTTTCCGGTGCGCCCTCGGTGCCCATCCATAAGACGTCGCCGGGCACCAGCGTCAGATATTGCGACATGCGGCTGATGAATTTGGCGACGCCGTGGATCATGTTGTTGGTCCGGAAGCGGTCGGTGACGCGGTCGTTGACGCGGATGATCGTCTCGGCCCCATCGAGGTCGAAATCGGTCTCGATCCACGGCCCCATCGGCTTGAACGTGTCGGTGTTCTTGGCGCGCCACAGCGTGCGGTCGCCGCGCTGCCAGGTGCGCTCGCTCATGTCGTTGCCGATCGTCCAGCCGAGGACGCAGGACAGCGCATCCCGCTCGGTCAGGTTTTTTGCCCGCTTGCCGATCACCGCGACGAGCTCGCCCTCGTATTGCACAAGGTCGGTCGCATCCTTCGGGATCACGATCGGCTCGCCATGCGCGACCAGCGCGTTGTTGGCGCGGTAGCCGACATCGGCTTCGGGCGGCAATTTCGGCTCCTCGCCGCGCTTTCTTGCCATCTGCGTCACATGCTCGGCGTAGTTGACGCCGGCGGCGTAAAACGTCTTCGGGGTGACCGGGACGAGGAATTTCACGTGGTCGAGCGCGCGCCGCGTCTGGGTGCGCTCGTAGCCGCCGAACGGGTCGCCCTTGACTTCGACGACCGAGTCGCCCTCGATGATCCCGTAAGCTTCCTTGCCGTCCGCCTCGTATCTGAGCCAGCGCATCGTTTTTCCTCCCCGAGCGGCGCGTCTTTGGCGATCATAGCCGACGGGACGGAGCGGGCAATGGAGGACAGCGATGCCGGCAATCGACCGCGATGGCGTCAGCCTTTATTACGAGAGCCACGGGCACGGCCCGGCGGTGCTGCTGTCGCACGGCTACGGCGCGACGTGCCGCATGTGGGACGCGCAGGTCGCCGCGTTCGCTGACCGGTATCGCCTCATCCTGTGGGACATGCGCGGCCACGGGCAGTCGGAGGCTCCGGCCGACCCGGCGCTCTATTCGCACGCGCTCTCGGTCGGCGACATGGCGGCGGTGCTCGACGAATGCGGTGAGGCGGGGCCGGTCATCGTCGGCGGGCTGTCGCTCGGCGGCGTCTTTTCACTGGCGTTTCATCTGGCTCATCCGGCGCGGGTGCGGGCGCTGATGCTGTGTGACACCGGCCCCGGCTTCCGCAACCCCGAGGCGCGCCGGCAATGGAACGAGCGGGCATTGCGGCGGGCCGACGAGTTGGAGGCGCGCGGCATCGGCGATCCGGTCGGCGGCGCCGAAACCCGGCTCGGCCGGCACCGTTCGGCGCGCGGCCTCGCGCTGGCGGCGCGCGGCATGCTGACCCAGCCGAACGGCGATCTCATCGCTGCGTTGCCGCGGATCGCGGTGCCAACGCTTGTTGTTGTCGGCAGCGAGGACAAGAATTTCCTCGCCGCCGCCGATTACATGACCGCGAAAATCCCCGGCGCGCAAAAGTTCGTGGTCGCGGGCGCCGGTCATGCCGCCAATCTCGACCAGCCGGACGCCTTCAACCGCGCCGTCGCCGATTTCCTTGCCGGTCTGCCGCGCGGGTGATGCGAGCGTCGTTCTTCGGCATTTTACTATAAAGACCGGCAATAGAGTTTGCAGTATCTTAACAGGTCATCCAGTATATGCCAAATCTTTTGCCGGCTGCCGCGATGCCGAGGCAATCGCGCCGCGCAACCGGCCGGGAGCGGCAAATGGACGATTGTACCAGTATTGCCAATGACGAATTGGCCAGGCTCAAAAATCTTGCGAGCACACTGCTCGCCGGGGAGACGGCCGAGTTGCCGCTGCTTGAGAGTATGGCATCGCTGGCCGGCGAGATCGCGGCGCGATGCCGCGATGACGCCCGGCGGCGTTCGCTCGCGGTGATCGCCGAGGCGGCGGCGGCGCTGTTTGCGCCACCGATCGACGATCCGGCGTCGCGTTTGGCCGACCGGTCGCTGGACGAGCTGACGAGCCTCGAACAATTGCTCGGCGCCGCCGGGACGACTCGCCAAGCGTTCGCCGAGGCCGACCAGGCGCTGATGGCGGCGCACGAGAGGGGAGATTTCGCGGCGATGGCGCCGTTGGCGCTCGAAGCGGACCGCCAGAAAAGCGCGCTGGCCGCGAGCGTTGCCCAGTTCGCGAGCCGCACCGGCATCGACGCGAGCGTGCGGGCCGAGCCGCTGGACATGCCGGCCGCGGCGCCCGAAGCGAGCGCGCTGCTCGTCGACACCTCGCCGCCGGCGCAGCCCGCCGCTTCGCCCGCGGAGGTGCAGGCCGAAGCGGAGCGGCATCCGCCGTCACCCGAGCGGCGCCGCATCCGCGACCTGATCCGCCAGGTGCGGCCGGTCGCGGACGAGGCTGCCTGAGCTAATTCACAAAGCGGTAAAGCCTGGCGGCGTTGTCGCAGACGATCTTGCGGCGCGTCGCTGCCGGCAGGTGGCCCAATTCCTTCTCGATATATTCCTGGGAATCGGGGTAGATGCCGTCGGGATGCGGGAAGTCCGACCCCCACATGATGTTGTCGACGCCGAGTTCCTCCAAAAGTTTCACGCCGACCGGATCGCTCTGATAGGTCGCATAGCACTGGCGGTGCCAGTATTCGCTGGGCTTCATCTTGAGGTCGAGTTCCTTGAACTGGTCCTCCCATTCGGCGTCCATGCGGTCGAGGATATAGGGAATCCAGCCGGTGCCGGCCTCGCCGATGACGATTTTCAGATGCGGCCGGTGTTCGAGCACGCCGGCAAAGATGATCGACATCAACACGTCGGCCATGTGCATCTGGAACTGGGTGATGCTGGCGGCGCGCGCCGCCAACAAAGTCTTGCCGCTGAGCTGCGAGAAATCGCGCCTTGCGCCGCCGATCGTGTGGAAATGCACCGCCAGCCCGCTCGCCGCCGCGGCGTCCCACACCGGGTTCCACCACGGGTCCCACAGCGGCGTCATGTCGAATTTGCGGGCGATTTCGAGGCCACGCACGGCGCCGCGTTGCGCCACCCGCTCGATCTCGGCGACCGCCGCCTCGCGGCTGTGGTTGGGGATGCAGGCAAGGCCGGCGTAGCGATCCGGCTGCTTCGAGCAGAACGCCGCCAGCCAATCATTGTAGATGCGCAGCATTTCGCCGGCCGCCTCGTCGTCGTTGAGCCGGCTCGTCGCGCCGAGAATGCCGTACAAGACCTCGGCCTGGATGCCGTCGCGGTCCTGGTCCTTGAGGCGCAGATCGGGATCGGTCAGCCGACGAACCGCGACCTGCTCCTTGTCGTAGAGGCCGGTCCCTGCCATCCGGTCGGAGCGATGGATCGCGCCCGGCACATATTGCCGGCCGGCCGAGCCCATGCCGGCGTCGAGGCCGAACGAGGCGCCGTTTTTGCTGACCCATTCGCGGCCCCGCGGGCCCTCGGTCACGTACGGCATGCGGTCC
>DATJUL010000125.1:0-6048 GCA_035502295.1 Allostellaceae bacterium
CGTCGCCATGATGACGGCGATGACCGGCCGGCCGATCAGCGGCCGCAGCACGATGCGCTCCAGGCCGAACGCAAAGACGACCATGCCGGCGACCGACAGGATGGCGCTGATCCACCACGGCGCTCCGAGGAGATGGATCGCGCCGGCCGCGAGAAAGCCGGCGAACATGACAAATTCGCCCTGCGCGAAGTTGATCGCGTCGGTCGCCTTGTAGATCAGCACAAAGCCGAGCGCGATCAGCGCATACATCGAGCCGACGAGAACCCCGTTGGCCAAAAGGATCGCGATGAACCGCCAAGGCAGGTCAAGCATAGACGGCCTCGCGCGCCGGCTCGGCCGGCGCCGCGAGATCGCCGATCGCAATCGTCGAGCGCAGCACCGCGCGGCGCCCGTCCTCATAGGTGATCTGGGCGCTGACCTCGACCTCGCCGGCGCCGCTGTAAAACGCCGCGACGATCGCGGCGTATTTCTCGGCGACAAAGCGGCGGCGGATTTTCCGGGTGCGGGTAATCTCGTCGTCGTCGGCGTCGAATTCCTTGTGCAGCACCAGGAAGCGGCGGATGCGGATCGCTTCCTTCAGCCCGGCATTGCATTTCGCGATCTCGTCGCGGATCAGGTCGCGCACTTCCGGACGGGCGCACAAATCCTGGAACGAGGTATAGGCCAAGTTGCGCCGTTCCGCCCAGTTGCCGACCGTTGCGGCATCGATCGCAACGATCGCGGCGACAAACGGACGGCCATCGCCGAACACGACGGCCTCGCCGATATAGGGGCTGAACTTGAGCTTGTTTTCGAGATATTGCGGCGCCAGAACGGTGCCGTCGGCGAGCTTGCCGACATCGCGGGCGCGATCGACGATGACGAGATTGCCGCGCCGGTCGACGAACCCGGCATCGCCCGTGCGCAGAAACCCGTCTTCGGTCAGCGCCTCGGCGCTCGCCTCCGGCTGCTTGTAGTAGCCCTGAAAGACGCCGCCCGAGCGCACCAGCACTTCGCCCCCGTCGCCGATCCGCAATTCGGCGCCAGGGATCATGCGGCCGACCGTGTCGGGATCAACTTCGCCGTCGGGCTGCACCGCGCACAGGCCGGACAGTTCGGTGGCGCCGTAGACCTGCTTGAGGTTGACGCCGATCGCGCGAAAAAAGCGGAATGTGTCGGCGCCCAACGGCGCCCCGCCGGTATAGACGAGCCGGGCGCGTGTCAGCCCGAGCTGGTCGCGCAGCGGCGCGTAGACGAGAAACTCGCCGAGCGCCAAGAGCAGCCGGGTTCCGATCGACGGCGTGCCGCCGTCCGACCGGCGGGCCTCGGCGCGCTCGGCGACGCCGCGGAAAAAGTCGAAGGTGCGGCGCTTCACCGGGTCGGCATCGGCGGCGCGGACCATGATTTCGGTCAGCGCGTTCTCCCACAGCCGCGGCGGCGCCAGCGCGATCGTAGGCCCCAATTCGCGCAGGTCGCGCCGCAGCGTCTCGGGCTTTTCCGGGAAATTGATCGTGAAGCCGAGCCACAAATGCAGCGCGATCGACAGCAGCGAATTGCCGACCCACGCCATCGGCAGATAGGCGACATGCTCCTCGTTCGCCCGCATCCCCTCGATCGCCGCGAACGCCTCGGCCGGGCGCAGCAGGTTGGCATGCGTCAGCATGACCCCCTTCGGCCGCGAGGTGGTTCCGGACGTATAGGAAAACAGGCACAGATCGTCCGCGTCGCCGGCCGCGAGGGCGGCCTCGACATAGCCGGGATGGGCCGCGCCGAACTCGCGCCCGGCCGCCTCGACCGCCTCAAACGACGACAGCAGCCGGTCGTCGTAATTCCGCAAGCCGCGCGGATCGTCGAACACCAGGAGGCGCAGATGCGGCAGCCGCTCTTTCAACGACAGCATCTTGTCGACCTGCTCCTGGTCCTCGGCGACGATGACCGAGGTTTCGGCATGGTCGAGGACATAGGCCAATTCGCTGGCGATGGCGTCCTGGTAGACCGGTACGGCAATGCCGCCGAGGCTCATCGCCGCCAGTTGCGCGACATAGAGGCGCGGCCGGTTCTCGCCAATGACCGACAATTTGTCGCCGCGCGCAAAGCCGCGGGCGGCCAGCCCCAGCGCGAAATCGTGCACCTCCTGCCAATAGCGCCGCCAGCCGTACGGCTGCCAGATGCCGCGGTCCTTCTCGCGCATCGCCGGCCGCCCGGGCGTCCGCTCGGCATGGCGGCGCAGCAGTTGCGGCAGGGTCGCGCCGCTCATGCCGCGCGGCCCCTCTGCTCGCCGGCGCCGCGCTCGCCGGTGCCGAGATAGGCGCGGATCACATCGGGATTGCTCTGCACTTCAGAGGGCGTACCCTCGGCGATCTTGCGGCCGCGGTCCAACACCGCGACCCGGTCGGAAATGTCCATCACCACCGCCATGTCATGCTCGATCAGGATGATCGTCGTGCCCCACTGCTCGTTCACGTCGAGGATGTAGCTCGCCATGTCCTCCTTTTCTTCCTGGTTCATGCCGCCCATCGGTTCGTCGAGCAGCAGGAGCTTGGGATCGAGCGCCAAGGCCCGCCCCAGTTCGACGCGTTTTCTGAGGCCATAGGCCAGGGCGCTGGTCGGCTGCTTGCGCAGATCCTGCAGTTCGAGGAAATCGATCAGTTCCTCGACGCGGGCGCGGTGCGCGACCTCCTCCTTCTGCGCCAAGCCCCAATAGATGAAAGACGACAAGATGCCGGATTTCATATGGACATGGCGGCCGAGCATGAGGTTGTCGAGCACGGTCATGCCGCCGAACAGCGCAATGTTCTGAAACGTGCGGGCGATCCCGAGCGCGGCGATTTCCGCCGGCCGGAAGCGCGTCGTGTCGGTGCCGGCGAAGCGGATGGTGCCGCCGTCGGGGCGGTAAAAGCCGCTGACCATGTTGAGGAACGAAGTCTTGCCGGCGCCGTTCGGGCCGATGATTGCCGCGATCGAACCGCGCTTCACCGCAATCGACACGTTCTCCACCGCGGTGACGCCGCCAAACCGCTTCGACACCGCGGTGGCGGCAAGCAGAATGTCGTCCTCCGGGGCATCCCCCGCTGGTGTACTCTCACCGGGCGCCATAGCGTCGCGCCTCCTCCCCGAAAGGTACTGCTGTCGTGGGTGTCATGATGCTGGCGCCACGGCAAGATTGCAATCGAATGCGTGGCCGAAGGTCGGCCGCGTGCGGGGCCGGCTCGACCGCCGCCGTTCCGCCCTTGCCGGCCGTGGCCGCATCGTGAAACGATCGCGCGCCATGGCAACCGATCCGCGGCCGGCGATCCCGTTGACCCTGCTGACCGGGTTTCTCGGCAGCGGCAAGACGACGCTGCTGCGCCGCGCCCTGGCAGCCCCCGAATTCGCCGATACCGCCGTCGTTATCAACGAGGTCGGGGCGGTCGCGATCGACCATTATCTGGTCGATTTCGCGCTCGGCGATGTCGTCGAACTGCCCGGCGGTTGCCTGTGTTGCGCGCTGCGCGAGGACTTGGCCGCGACGCTGCGCAGCCTCATCGAGCGGCGCGAGCGCGGCGACATCCGCGCCTTCCGCCGCCTCATCGTCGAAACCAGCGGCCTCGCCGACCCCGGCCCGATCCTGTTCACGCTCGGCACCGACCCGATGCTCGACGAGCGCCTGCGCCTGGCGCGCGTCGTGACCGTCGTCGATGCCGTCACCGGCGCCGCGACGCTCGATCGCTTTGCCGAAGCCGCGCGCCAGGCGGCGATCGCCGATGCGGTGATCGTCTCAAAGACCGACCTTGCGCCGTTCGACGCGGCGCTCGCCGCCCGGCTCGACGCGCTGAACCCCGCAGCCGAACGCATCCTCGGCGCCGATTGCGACCCCGCAACGGTGCTGTTCGCCGGCCGACCGCGCGGGCCGCAACAAAAGCCCGTCGTGCCCGGACTTGATCCAGGCATCCACGGGCAGGCGACAGATGCTCATCACGAAAGCGGAGATGGCCGGGTCACGCCCGGCCATGACGAAGAGGATTTGGGGCACGCGCTTCATTCGCACGGGATTGCGACCTATACGCTGATGCTCGGCGGCCCGATCGGCCGGCTCGGTTTCGCGCGCGCGCTGGGCGGCTTGGCTGAGGCGCGCGGCTACGATCTGCTGCGGGTCAAGGGCATCGTCGAATTTGTCGATTCCGGCGGGCGGCCGGCGATCGTGCAGGCGGCGCAGCACGCGATGTTCGCGCCGCAATGGCTCGCCGCGTGGCCGGATGCCGACCGCCGCAGCCGTCTCGTCTTTATCGTGCACGACATCGCGGCCGACGACATCCTCGCCCGCTTCGCCTTCGCCGCCCCAAGGCTGCTTGGATCAAATCCTGAGGAGGAAATCCTGCCATGCTCGACATCGTGATTACCGGCGGTCTCGCCGTCTTGCCGACCGGCGCGGCGCATGTCGATATCGGCATCGAGGGCGAGCGGATCGCCGCGATCGGCGCGCCGGGCAACCTTGCCGCGATCGGCGCCGGGCGCACGATCGACGCCCAGGGCCAGATCGTCATCCCCGGCGGCATCGACCCGCACGTGCACTGCCGCTGGCCGATACCGGTGCCCGGCCAGAGCCAGCCCAACCTGACCGACGGCCCCGACCGCGTGAGCCAGGCGGCGCTCCATGGCGGCACGACGACAATCCTCGATTTCGCACTGGTCGATGCCGACAACAACGTGCAGCAGGCGATCGAGCGGCGCCAGCGCGAATGGGCCGGCGACTGCTACTGCGACTATGGCTTTCACGTCATGGTGCAGGGCAGGCTCGACCCGTCGATCCCCGACCAGCTGAAGGAGGCGGTCGCCGCCGGCCACGCGACGGTCAAGATGTTCACGACCGACATCACGCCGTCCCGCCGCGGCCGCATGGTGCAATACGGCGATATCTGGGAGGTCTTGAAGGCGCTGGCGCAGGCGGGCGGCGTCGCCGCGATCCACGCCGAAGACAACGATATCGTCATGCACATGTACGAGAAACTGACGCGCGAGGGCCGCACCGGCTTTGAGAACATGGCCGAAGTGCACAACACCTTGAGCGAGGACCTCGCGTTCAACCGCGTCATCCGGCTGGCCGCCAATATCGAAGGCTCCTCGCTCTACATGCTGCACACCTCGGCGGCGACCGGGGTGCGCGCGATCGCAGCGGCGCGCGCGCAAGGCGTGCCGATCTACGGCGAGACGCTGCACCAATACCTGATGTATAATTCGGAAGACTACAAAAAGCCGAACGGCCAGATCTACCACACCTATCCGTCATTGAAATTCGCCGAAGACCAGGCCGCGCTGTGGGACGGCACCGATTACGGCGCGATCCAGACCGTCGCGACCGACGAAATCTGTTGCCCGCTGCGCTACAAATTGCAGGGCCGGCGCATCGACGACACGACCGGCGGCAATGCCGGGGTCGAGCCGCGCGTGTCGCTGATCTACACCGAGACGATCGAGAAGCGCGGCCGCGGCCTGGAGAACTTTGTCGGGCTGATTTCGAGCAACGCCGCGAAAATCCTCGGCCTCTATCCGAAGAAGGGCGCGCTGGCGGTCGGCTCCGACGCCGACATCGTGCTGCTCGACCCGCGCCGCCGCCACACCGTGCGCGCCGCCGCCATGCACGAAGCCGATTACTCGCCGTGGGAGGGAAGCGACCTCGCGGTGTGGCCGAGCCTGACGATGTTGCGCGGCAAGGTCATGGTCGAGGGCGGTCGCCTCGCCGGCGCGGCGAGCGACGGCCAATTCATCGCCCGCAAGGTGGCTGACGACATCCGCTCCCGCCCCGCCGTGTGACGCGGCGCCGTGCGGGGCTTGGGGCGGCGGGCGCAATCCGTTAGGCTGCGTGGCAACGCGCAGCCGAGGGAGGGTGCCCGTGCAACTGAGCCGCGAGGAATTGCTGCGGGCCTATCGCAGCATGACGACGATCCGCCACTTCGAGGAGCGGGTGCAGGAGGAATTCTCGAAGGGCGGCATTCCCGGCTTTGTCCATCTCTATGCCGGCGAGGAAGCCTCGGCCGTCGGCATGTGCCTGCACCTCGGACCCAAGGACTACATCGCCTCGACCCATCGCGG
>DATJUL010000126.1:0-31609 GCA_035502295.1 Allostellaceae bacterium
TGATCAGGAAGATGATCAACAGCACCAGCATCACATCGACGAGCGGCGTCGTGTTGATGGTCGAGACGACCTCGTCCTCGCCCTCCGGCGCGCCAATGGTGATCGCCATGGCTAGGCCCTCCGTGCCACTGCCGCGGGCCGCGCCGAGAGCGGCAACCGGCCTGGCGCCCCGGCGCCGGCATCGCTCAGCAACACCGAATGCAAATCGGAGCTGAACGCCCGGACGCGCTCACTGACCGCCTTGTTGCGTCGGACCAGCCAGTTGTAGCCGAGCACCGCCGGCACCGCGACGGCAAGGCCGATCGCCGTCATGATCAGCGCTTCGCCGACCGGACCGGCGACTTTGTCGATCGAGGCCTGCCCGGCGACGCCGATCGCCACCAGCGCGTGATAGATGCCCCAGACCGTTCCGAACAGGCCGACAAACGGCGCCGTCGAACCGACCGTCGCCAGAAACGCCAGACCCCGCTGCAGTCTCGCATTCAGTGCGTCGCCGGTGCGCTGGATCGACATCGTCACCCAGGTGTTGAGGTCGATGCGCTCAACCAGGGTTCCCTCATGATGCTCGATCGCGGCGACGCCGCTTTCGGCGATTGTGCGGAACGCATTACCCGTCTTCAGCCGCTCGATGCTTTCCTGCAGCGAATTGGCGTTCCAGAAATTTCTGTCCGCGGCGCGCGCCTGAACCAGAACGCGCGACTGCTCGATCAATTTGACAATCGCGATGTACCAGGTTCCCATCGACATGATCAGCAGAATGATGATCGCGCCACGGGCGACAAAATCGCCCTGCCGCCACAGCTGGGTCAGGCCGTAAGGATTGCCCGGTTCTTCGGCGGTCGGCGGCGCCGCATTGGCTGATGGCCTGGTTGCCAGCGGCGCGGTCGCGGCACCTGCGCCCCCCGTTTTCGGCACCGCGGGCGTGCCGGCGGTTGCCGCCGCGACCGGCGCCGGTGATGTGGCGCCTGGGGCGACCGGCGGTGCTGCGCCGGCTCCGGAGCGGTTCACGGCAGCCGGCGGGAGGGCAACGGCCGGCGCCGTCAGCGGTGCCCCGGTATTCGCCGCGGGCGCCGGCAATGACGGCGCGGCGCTGGCCGGCGCCGCGGGGGGCGCCGCTTGCGCGACGCTCGGGGTCGGCAGCAGCGTCGCCGCAACACAAGCGATGCACAAGGCCGCAAGGGCGGACAGACTCTGTCGGTTTACCGGCATCGCTTGTGCAGCTACTGAATGGGAGCGCGTCCGCCACGTCATTGTATTCTCCAATTGTATTTGATCACTGCCCAGGACTGCTCCGGCCTGCCATCGACGGTGCCTGGCCGGAATTGGCATTGGCTCAGCGCGTCACGCGCCGCATCGTCCAATCGCGCATGCCCGCTCGACGATGCAACCTCGCTGCGCAAGACGGCGCCATTGGCGCTGACCAGAAACCGCAAGACTACCGTGCCTTGCTCGCCAAGCCGCTCGGCCATTGGTGGATATTCCGGCTTCTGGCAACGGCTCGCCGCACCGAGAACGGCCGGCACATGCACCGGTTGCGGCCGCGGCGCCGGGGCTGCGGCCGGTGCCGGTGCCGGCGGCGGCACATGAACCACCGCGGTGATGGCGTTGGTCGCCGTCGCCGGCTGCTGGATGCGCACTTCGGGTGGTGGAATATAGGGCGGCAGCAGATTCGCCAGCTGTGGCGGCGGCGGGGTATTGGGCGGCGGCGGCTTGGCTTCCTGAATGATCTTGGCCTGCAGCGGCTCCTGCAGGACCTCGATCGCCTGGTAGCCGAGACCGGTCACCAGCGCGTAAATCAGCGCAACGTGCAGCACGACGGCAATGGCGATGCCGATCAGCCGCCGCGGCGAGAACCGAGGTTGATCGATCGCGGGGCGGCCGAACCGCCGCTGGTTGACATAAATCGTGGTCATTCGATGTCCAGTCACCGGCCGGCGCGCCAAGCTGAGGCGTTACGGCCGCCGCTATGCAGCGGTCATTGCAACCTTCGCCGAGCCTTTCACAGCCACTGCAGCTGTGTCAATAAATTATCTTAATGTCTAATATACGATACAATGCGGCCAGGGTTGCGCGTTCTGCAGCACACGGCGACCGGATTGCGGACATTGGCTGCTTTGGAAAATTTCACGGCCACGAGAATATATTGGCGCACACAAAGCGCCGCACACAAAGCGGGGAAACATCCCCGCTTTGGTGCATGCCAGCTGCCGCAGTGCCGCGCCGGCTTTGCGACCTTTACCCTGGTGCGGCGCCCGTTAGAGGTCGGGCTGCGGCGTGATCCGAAGATAGGGCTTCAGCCGGCGATAGCCTTTGGGAAACGCGTTGTCGGCATCGGTATCGGACACTGCCGGCAAGATGATGACATCATCGCCGTGCTGCCAATTGACCGGTGTTGCGACCTTGTAATCGCTGGTCAATTGCAGCGATTCGACCACCCGCAGGATCTCCTGAAAATTGCGCCCGGTGCTGGCCGGATAGGTGATCGTCAGCTTGACCTTCTTGTCCGGCCCGATCACGTAAACCGACCGCACGGTCAGCGTGTCATTGGCATTCGGGTGAATCATATCGTAAAGGCGCGACACTTTCCGGTCGGCGTCGGCCAGCAATGGGAAATTGAGGCCGGTCCCCTGCGTCTCCGCGATATCCTTGGCCCATTCCTTATGGTCGGCGAGCGTATCGACGCTGAGGCCGACGACCTTGACGTTGCGCTCCTCGAATTCGGGTTTCAGCCGGGCCACCTCACCCAATTCGGTGGTGCACACCGGTGTAAAGTCTTTCGGGTGCGAGAACAGAATCGCCCAGCCGCCGCCAATCCACTCATGGAAATGGATCGGACCCTCGGTCGAATTCTGCACAAAATCCGGGGCGACATCGCCCAGGCGAACAGCCATGTCTCAATACTCCTCGGTTGATAGATGAATGGTCGTGGCCATACCCGCGGCGTTGACCGGGTTCAGTTCAAAACCACATCATCGACATGAAGATGACTTCCCATTCGGGAGAACGGTCGGCGTATATTTCCGATTCGCGAAGCGGGCCGGTTTCCGACGAATTGATCTTATTCTTGCCGGCCTTGGACGTTTTGCGGCGCCTCTTCCAGAGTAGCTCAAGCAACCAGTCGAGACCCGAGCGCCGGGCGGTGTAGGTTGCGATATCATCAGAGGTGGCGTTCATTGCATGCTCCGTTTGGCCTCAGTCGGTCGTCGGTGGCTTCCCGGAAGCGGACCAAGATGCGGATGACCGTGGTCACCAATGCGTCCGGGCGGTGCGACGCCAGCCGCTACAGTGCGGGCGGGAGCAGCTGCGGCCGCGGATCGCCCAGCGGCGCAAGGCGGGGCCGCGCATTACGGCGTTCTCCACGCCGACAAGCGGTTCTCGATCCGGACCAGCGCAAAATTCGCGAGCAGCCCCAGCGCCGACAGCATCAGGATGCCGGCATACATCTGCGGGATCTGGAAATTGAACTCGGCGGCGTTGACAAAGTAACCGAGCCCCGCCTTGGCCCCGACCATTTCGGCGGCGATCAGCACCAGGATCGAATGCGCGGCGGCAAGACGGATGCCGGTGAAGATCGTCGGCACCGAGGCCGGCAGGATCACCTTGGCGAACAGACGCACGGAGCCGAGACCCATCGCCCGCGCGGCTTTGACCAGCAGCGGATCGACTGTCCGCACCCCATTCACCGTGCTGAGCAGGATCGGCCAGGAGCTGGCGTACAGCACCATCGCGATTTTTGAAGTCTCGCCAATGCCCAGTATCAGGGTGAACACCGGCAGCAGCGCCAACGGCGCGGTATTGCGAAACACCTCCAGCAGCGGGCCGATGAATTCCGCGATCCGGCGGCTCGACCCGATCACCAGCCCGGCCGGAACCCCGAGGAGGATCGCCAGCGCCAGACCCGCAGAGGCGCGCAGGACGCTGGCGATCGTGTTGGTGGCCAAAGCGCCCGACAACGCCAGCTGATGCAGTGCATTGAGCACTTCGGAGAGCGGCGGCAGGAAGACCCTGTCGACCAGTCCGGTGCGCGGCAGCACCTCCCAGGCCAGGCAGAACAGAATGATGGCGAGGCTTCTGCGGGTTGCCGTGCGCAGCGAGGACAGCACGATGACCGGCGCGCGGGCGAGGCGCAGCCGGATCGGCGGTTTGGTTCGGACAGTCGAAACTAGGCTCATCCCGCAGGTCCCGTCTTGAAATCCATCTGCCCGGTCAATGGTTGGCGGCCGACTGGATCTGACCGCGCAGCATCCGCCAGATGCGGTGGCGCAGCTGCATAAAGTCGGGGCTCGACCGCAGATCGTCATCGCCGCGACGCGGCCCGAGCGGGATGTCGATGATGTCGAGTATCCGTCCCGGGCGCGCACTCATCACTGCGACGCGCTGCCCGAGATAGACCGCCTCGTCGATGCCGTGCGTGATGAACAAGATCGTCTTGCCGGTCTCTTGCCAGATGCGCAGCAGCTCGTCCTGCAAGGTTTCGCGGGTCTGCGCGTCGAGCGCCGCAAAGGGCTCGTCCATCAGCAGGATATCGGGATCGCAGGACAGGCTGCGGGCGATCGCGACCCGCTGCTTCATGCCGCCGGACAGCTGGTGCGGATAGCGATGCTCAAACCCGGACAGACCGACCAGGGCGAGAAAGTGTCGCGCCCGCTCGGCGCGCTCGGACCGCGGCATGTGGATGGCCTCGAGACCGAATTCGACATTGCCCAGCGCCGTCCGCCACGGAAACAGCGCGTATTGCTGAAAAACAATGCCGCGATCCGGCCCCGGCCCGGCGATCGGCTTGCCATCGACCAGGATCGTGCCGGCGCTTGGCTCCGCCAGCCCCGACAGCAGCTCGAGCAGGGTGGACTTGCCGCAGCCGCTCGGCCCCACAAGCGCGACGAACTCCCCGTCCTGCACCTCGAGATCGACCTGCGACAGCGCGGCGATCGGTCCGGCCGAACCCGATCGCCGATCGGGGAAGCTTTTCTCTACGCCTTTTACACGGATCTTCGACATGCTCGCCGCCCCGATCCCATGTCAGCTCTGGCTGTCGCGATAGGGGTTGAAGGCGTTGGTATAAAGATCGTGCGGCTTCAATCGCCCGATCGCCGTATCGCCATTGGCCCGGAACCAGTCGATATACAGGCCGAAGGAGCGATCCGTCAGCAGCCCGCCGCGCCCGGCGAGACCGGCCGATTTCCAGTAGGTCACGATACTGGGGTCTTCGTCACGGCCGCGTTTTTTGATGATGTCCTGAAACCGCGCGATGACCACGGCGCGCGGCTTGGTTTGCGTCCAGTCGATGGCACGCGCCGTAGCCTCGACAAATCGGCGCGTCGTGTTCGGATAGTCGGCGATGAATTTCTCGGTCAGGATGTAGCTGCCGGTGGTCAGCGCGCCGAACAGCTGGTAGTCATTGAACAGCAGGTCGAGACCGCCGGTCGCCATTGCCTTGTCGCGGTAGACGTCGCCGAGGATCGCCGCATCCACCTGCTTCAGCCGCAGCACGTGTTCGGCGCTCGCCGGCGGCATCGGCACCAATGTCACCTGGCCGATCTCGGCCTGGCTCAGGCCGTGGCGCTGCAAGTAGACGTCGATCATGAACTCGTCATGCGCGCCGAGCGTATTGACCGCGATCTTTTTGCCGATCAGGTCGCGCGGCCCCTTGATCGCGCCGCCGCTCAAGACGTAAAGGCCAGGCCAGGTCTCCTTGTCGGTGCCGCTGACACCGATTACCGCTTTGATCGGCGCCCCGGCGGCGATCAGCCGCTCGATCGCGGTATGGAAGGCGCCGCCGAAATCGGTGTCGCCGGTAACTGCGGCCTGGATATCCTGCGGGCCGCTAATCGTATTGCCGACCCATTTGAGCGTCAGCGGCGCCAGATAGCCGAGATCCGCGGCGAGCTCGGGAAAGGTGACGCGGCTGGCCCAGCCCTGATACCGCAACGCCGCCAGTTCGTACTTCTTCGCCTCTTCGCCGGCGGCGAATGGCGCCAAGAGCGGGCCCACCGCCACGGCCACGGCGGCGGCAGCACCTCGCGCCAGCAGCGAACGTCTGCGCATGCTTGCCCCTTTCACAGATATCGCGGGTGTGGCGCGCCGGCGCGGTGAAACCGGGCCGACCCCTCGATCCAGACGCTGAACCCCGCGATTTCGCCGGCCTTCTGCTGGCCGATTCGACAGATGATCGCCTTGATCGGCAGGCAGACCGGGCAATGCCCGCGAGCTCAATACCCTGCGTCAGCGAGCGCCGCTGCCGAGGACCGTCAACAACAGCCCAGGTTTCGATAACGGAAGTCTCCCTGCGTCCGCTGGAAGGTAATCATGCGTTCACAGCTTCCATTTGGCTGCCATGACCAAATAACACCACCCGAAACAAAATAGGTCAACAGCATATATTTTTGTTTTGCTGCGAAATTGTAGAGGAATTTCCTTTGGCGGACCGCGATCGAAGAGCGCAGCCGCAATGGACAGCTTCTCGACGAGTGGTCTTTCGGGCTGCCTCGTCGGCGCGGCCGGTCCGGATCACAGGAAGAGCCGAAGCCGGCCCTCGTCAACCGGCCAGACCGTTGAAGGCGACCGCATGGGGCAGTGCGGCCTTCGAACCGCCAAACGCGGCGAAACCTACTGCACGACCGCCAACCTGCTTCAGTTCTTCGGGCAAGGTGTCGAGATCCGCGAGCCTCGTCTCGATCCGCTTTGGATCGGCGCCGCCGCGACAAGCCAGCGCCGACACCGGCAAATCCTCCGGCGCGCCCGCGGCACTCAGGCGCAATGCCAGCATCCGCAGCTGCGCCAGGAAGTCGGCAACGCCACGATCGACCACCCTGACGACGCTCCAGCCGTCGCGGACGAAGCCGAGGCAGCGCTCCGCGCTATTGTCCGAGGCCGGTTCGGCATAGCCTCCCAAGGCCAGCGCCGCCGACACCGTACTGGCGAGCGTCCGGTCGTAGATGATGACATTGGCGGAGACGAGCGCGTCCTGTTCGAAGCGCGACAGGCCCTCGGCCGCAAGCTCGACGACCCAGAGCTCACCCGCGGAAACGACCGGACGGTCGGTTGCCGATAACGGTTCGCGAGGCCGGTCTGCGGCGGCCGGCACAGCTGCATCGGATGGTCGAGGGGGTGCGTAATCGAACACGGTTTGGTCCATGGGCAAGTTGTCGGAATAGGCAGCCACGGGCGCGACCCCGAGCGAGCCGCATTCGGGCGGCGGGTCTGCCGGGTCGCACGGCTTGATCGCCGGTCCGGCACGGTCGTTGGCGATGGCATGGTCGGCGGCGCCGAGGAACTCGGCGAGAAACGGCGTTGCCGGATGGGCGCGGATCTCGCGCGGAGTGCCGATCCGTTCGACCCGCCCGCCATTCAAAATCGCCACCCGGTCGGCCAGCTGAAACGCTTCGTGCTGGTCGTGGGTCACAAAGATCGTGGTCAGCCGCAGCCGGTGCTGCAGGTCGCGCAGCCACACCCGCAGCTCGGCGCGCACCTTGGCGTCGAGTGCACCGAACGGCTCGTCGAGCAGCAGCAGCTTTGGGTCGATCGCCAGCGCGCGAGCCAGCGCTGCGCGCTGGCGCTGGCCGCCGGAGAGCTGCGCCGGAAAGCGGCGGCCCAGCCCCGAAAGCTGCATCAGCTCGAGCAGTTCCTCGACCCGACGGGCGATCGCCTGACGCGACGGACGCTCGCGGCGCGGCTTGACGCTGAGACCAAAGCCGATATTGCGCGCGACATTCATATGGCGGAACAGCGCGTAGCTCTGGAAGACGAAGCCGATCTGCCGCTCGCGTGGCGACAGGCGACGGACATCGCGGCCATCGATCAGCACCGTGCCTGCATCGGGCCGATCGAGCCCGGCGATCACGCGCAGCAATGTCGTCTTGCCCGCCCCGGACGGGCCGAGCAGGGCCAGCAACTCGCCGTCGCCGACCTCGAGGTCGATGCCGGCGAGCGCGGCCTCACGGCCATAGCGCCTTGTCAGCCCGCGGATCTGGACGCTCATGCGCCGGGCCTGTCGACCGCAAGCTCGCTGCCGTGCCGCCATTCAAGGACGGCCTTGGCAATGAGTGTCACCAGCGCCAAGAGCGCCAGCAGCGCTGCTACCGCAAAGGCGCCGGCTAGGTCATAGTTGTTGTATAGGAGCTCAACCTGCAGCGGCATCGTCATGGTCACACCGGGGATGTGGCCCGAGACCACCGACACCGCGCCGAACTCGCCCATTGCCCGCGCATTGCACAGGAGCACGCCATAGAGCAGCGCCCATCGGATGTTGGGCAATGTCACCCGCCAGAAAATCTGCAAGCCGGAGGCACCGAGGGTCAGCGCCGCCTCCTCCTCGCCGATGCCCTGCTCACGCATCAGCGGGATCAACTGACGCGCGACAAACGGAAAGGTGACGAAAATCGTCGCCAGGACCATGCCGGGCAGCGCGAAGACGATCCTCAGCCCGTGCCCGGCGAGAACCGGCCCGAGCCAGCTCTGAGCGCCAAACAACAGGACGAAAACCAGGCCGGCGATCACTGGCGAGACCGAGAATGGCAGGTCGATCAGGGTGACGAGCGCGCTCTTGCCGGAAAACTCGAATTTGGCGATGCACCAAGCGGCGGCGAGGCCGAAGATCGTGTTAGCGCCAACCGAAATCGCCGCGACGATCAGCGTCAGGCGGATCGCGGCTAGGGTTTCGGGCTGTGCCAGCGATCCGAGGAAAAACGCGGCACCCTTCGCAAGGGCCTCAGTGAAAACAAACGCCGCCGGCAGGATCAGGAACAGGCCGACGAGCGCGAGCGCGGCGAGGATCGTCGTGGCGCGCGACAGCGCCTGCACCGGGCGCCGCATCTCACCCGCCATGACGCTGTCTCGCCCACTGCTCGGCGCGGTTGACCGCGATAAGGATCGCGAACGACGCCAGCAGCATCACCGTCGCGATCGCCGCAGCCCCGGCATAGTCGAACTCTTCGAGCTTGGTCACGATCAGCAGCGGGACGATTTCCGAGACGCCTGGCACATTGCCGGCGATGAAGATGACCGAGCCGTATTCGCCGACCCCGCGGGCAAAGGCGAGGGCGCTGCCGGTCAGCACGCCCGGCAGCAGCGCGGGAAAGATCACCCGCCAAAAGATCGCGGTATCCGACGCGCCGAGGGTCCGCGCCGCATCCTCGGCTTCGCGGTCGAGATCGGCGATCAGCGGCTGCACCGCGCGGACGACAAACGGCAGGCCGATAAAGACCAGTGCCACAAAGATGCCGAGGCGGGTATACGACACCGTGATCCCGAGCGGTGCCAGGCGCGCACCGAGCCAGCCGGTGTTGCTGTAGAGCGTCGCGAGCGTGATCCCGGCGACGGCGGTCGGCAAGGCAAACGGCAGGTCGATCGCCGCATCGATCAGCCGGCGGCCGGGAAACCGGCGGCGCGCCAGGACCCAGGCCAGCAGCAAGCCGATCGCCGCATTGACCGCGGCCGCCGCCAGCGACAGGCCAAAGCTGACGCGGAACGCGGCGAGCGTGCGCGGCTGACGCAGGATCGCGATCAGCCCGGCGGGACCGACACCCGCCGCGCGCAGCATCAGCGCCGCGAGCGGGATCATGATGATCAGACCGAGATAGGTCAGCGTCAGCCCGATCGCCGGCGCAAACCCCGGCAGGACCCGCCGCTCCGCGGCGCGGGCGCCGAATGCGGCGGCGGCATTCATCTTCGTTGCTGGCATCTTCGTTGCCGGCATCTCGGTCACCGGCATGTCAGCCGCCGGGCTTGTAGATCTGGTCGAACACGCCGCCATCGGCGAAATACTTGGCCTGCGCCGCCTTCCAGCCGCCAAAGACCTGGTCGACCGTGAACAATGGCAGTTGCGGGAAGGTGTGGGCGTAGCGGGCGGCGACGACCGGATCGCGCGGGCGATAGTAGTGCCGGGCGACGATCTCCTGGCCCTGCCGGGTATAGAGATAGTTCAGATAGGCCTCGGCCACGGCACGGGTGCCGTGCTTGTCGACATTCTTGTCAACCACTGCTACCGGCGGCTCGGCGAGGATGCTGACCGACGGCACGACGATCTCGAACCGGTTCCGCCTGAATTCGTGCAGCGCCAGGAATGCCTCGTTCTCCCAGGCGATCAGCACGTCGCCCTGGCCGCGCTGGGTAAAGGTGATCGTGGACCCCCGCGCGCCGCTGTCGAGGATCGGGACATTGTGGTAGAGCGCCGACACGAAGGCGCGTGCCTTCGCCGCGTCGCCGCCCGGCCGGCGCAGCGCATAGCCCCACGCCGCGAGATAATTCCAGCGCGCACCGCCCGATGTCTTGGGATTGGGCGTGATCACCTTGATGCCGGGCCGGACGAGGTCACCCCAATCGTGGATGTGCTTCGGGTTCCCCTTGCGCACCAGGAAGACGATCGTCGAGGTGTAGGGCGCGCTGTTGTCGGGCAGACGCTGCTGCCAATCCGCCGGCAGCAGTTTTGCGCGCGCGGCGATCGCGTCGATGTCCCAGGCCAGCGCGAGGGTCACGACATCGGCTTCCAACCCGTCGATGACCGCCCGCGCCTGCGCCCCCGAGCCGCCATGCGAGGCGTGGATCGTCACGCTGTTTCCGGTCAGCGCCTGCCAATGCGCGGCAAAGACCTGGTCGTAATCGGCGTAGAGCTCGCGCGTCGGGTCGTAGGAGACGTTGAGCAGGCTCTGGTCCGCCCGCGCCGGGATCGTTGTCCCGGCAAAGAACAGCGCGCCGCCGGTGACGAAAACCAGGGAGCGGCAAAGAAGCGATCGCCGCGGCAGCCGCTTTTCGTCCATGTGATCGCCGGCGGCAGCAGAACGTTCGGAGCGGCGGGATGCGGGGAGGATTGCGACAACCGTGCAGCCGATGGGATCGACAATGATCTCGGGCGGACGCGCAGCGATCATATTCTGGCTCGGGCCAACCGAGAAACCCGGTTCGGCAGCAGGGTAAATCAACGGGTATCGATCATCGGGCGGCATCAACGGCATCCTCGTTCAGCACATCCCAAGTGACGCGGGTCCGAACTCCGGCGACCGCGCATCGCGAGGTTAGGGCCCGAGCAGGCTTGCCGGCGCGGCTCGCCCGCTCTCTATCGGCAAGTCGGTTGGCGCCGACTACCGCGCCCGCACAAATCGCGCTCAACTACTCGCTCCATGTCTAGCCGACCCTCTGAGGAACGGCCCCAAAGATCAGCGCCGGGAAAGTAGCCGGAAGGGCCGCACAAGGACCAAAGGGTACGAAGGATGTTCGAAGTGTCAATTAGTCATTAAATCTATTCGAGGGCGTTAAAAGGGGATATTATTTCCCTTCTTCTATTATTATTAGCAGGCTGGGTTGGGGATGCGGCATCGGACCGGAGAGATCGTCGCCTTTGGCCGCACATCCGGCAGCGCGTTGCGCGAGCATTATTATACTATACAGATATGTTATTGACTAATGAATATCGTTGTCCATACGTAATTTAGGTTGCGCCGCTGCGGCGCGGGGAACTGGATTCCATGAGGGCATCGAAGCATGCCGGGCAGGTGTCGGCCGTGACACGGATGGATGAGACTGATTCTACCCCTGCGATCTGGCGCGCGGCGGAGTTGGCCGAGCGTTACGCAGATCGCGACGGCGTCGGATTGCTGCGGCCGCTGATCGAGCGCGAATTCGTCGGCAGACTCGCCATCGTCTCGTCATTCGGCACCGAGTCGGCGGTGATCCTGGCACAGGTCGCCCAAATTGACAGAGACACGCCGATCCTGTTCCTCGATACCGGCAAGTTGTTCAGCGAAACGCTACGCTATCGTGACCGCCTCGTGGCCCATCTCGGCTTGCGCGACGTGCGCACCATCTCCGCCGATCCCGAGCGGCTCCGTGCCGCCGACCCGGACGGCATGCTGTGGTTGAGCGACCCCGATTTCTGCTGCACCCTGCGAAAAGTCGAGCCCTTGGCGCCCGCGTTCGTCGGCTTTGATGCCTGGGTGTCCGGCCGCAAGCGCTATCAGGGCGGGGCACGGTCAACGCTGCCGGTGTTCGAGGTGGACGATGGCGGCCGCATCAAGGTCAATCCGCTGGCGAACTGGCCGAGAAGTCGAGTGGAGGCAGAGTTTGCGCTTCGCGGCTTACCGCGGCACCCGCTCGAGGCGCAGGGCTATCTGTCGATCGGCTGCATCACCTGCACCGATCGGGTGCACTCGGGGGAAGACCCGCGTGCCGGCCGATGGCGCGATCTGCCGAAGACCGAATGCGGGATACACGTCAGCACCCGGCGTCGCAGCGCGAGCTGAGAAAGCTTCGCCGCGACGCGGGCATCTCCATTCCGGGAGACGGTGATGTCTTCTTTTACGCCCGCCGCCTCGGGCGGCCCAGCCGAGATACAGCGACCGCCGGCCATCGCCATCATCGGCGCCGGCTTTAGCGGAACATTGCTGTCCCTCCATCTGTTGCGGCGATGTCCGGGCTCGGTCCGCATCCATCTCGTCGAACGAAGTCCCCGCTTCGGCTGCGGGCTCGCCTATTCGACCGGCAACCTGAACCATGTTCTGAACGTGCCGACCTCGCGAATGAGCGCTTTTCACGATCGCCCCGATGATTTTTTCGATTGGCTCCGCCAGGACGAAAAGCTCGGCGGCGGCTCGGTGACCCCGCACGGCTTTGTAGCGCGCAAGGTGTTCGGTGAGTACGTCCGGCATCACCTCAAGCTGGAGTTTCGTAAGGCCGCAGGCCGCGGCGGCCGATTGCTGCTGACCCGCGGTGAGGTGCAGGACCTGCATGTTGGACGGCACGGCGTGACACTGCAGATCGATCGCGGGCGCCAAGCCGAGGTGGATATCGCCGTGTTGGCGGTCGGCAATTTCCCGCCCGAGCCGCCGCCGATCGCCGACCGGAGCTTTTACGACACCGACCGCTACCGGCCCGATCCGTGGGCGCCCGAAGCGCTTGCCGGGATCGAACCGGCCGCCCCGGTGCTGCTGATCGGCACTGGTCTTACCATGGTTGATACCGCGATATCACTGCTCGATCGGGGCCATTCGGGCACGATCCACGCCCTTTCCCGCCGGGGGTTGCTGCCGCGCCGGCATGCGACACCTCCCTCGCCCGCCGCCGCGCTGATCGAGCGTGCGTTGCCGACCACCGTGGCTGGCCTGACGCGGGTGCTCCGCGAGGAAGCGGAGCAGGTCACAGCGCGCGGTGGCGACTGGCGCGCGGTGATCGACGGGCTGCGACCGGCAACGCAGGAATTGTGGCAGGCGATGCCGGCCGGGGAGCGGGCGCGCTTTGTGCGCCATCTGCGGCCCTGGTGGGACGTGCACCGCCACCGGATTCCTCTTGAGGTTGCTGATCGGATCGAGGACGCGATCGGCCGCGGGCAGATCCGCTTTGGGGCGACCCGCATCCGGCAGATGCAGGTGGATGCGGATGGTGCGACGATCATCCACCGACCGCGCCGCAGCCCCATCGACCAGCGGCTCTTCGTGCGGCGGGTCATCAACTGCTCCGGGCCGGCCTGCGATTACGAGCGAATTGCCGATCCGCTGGTCCGCAATCTGCTTGCTCGCGGCGACATCCGCCCCGACCCGCTCCGGCTTGGCCTCGATGTCAGCTCGCTGTGCGCGCTGCGCAATCGCCGCGGCGAGATCTGGCAGCGGCTCTATGCCGTCGGCCCGGTCACCCGGCCGGCATTCTGGGAAGTGACCTCGGTGCCCGATATCCGGCGGCAATGCGAGGCGCTGGCGGCCCATTTAGGGACGCGTCTGGCGGCGGCGCGGCCGACGGCCTCGGCGATGTCGACGGGCGACCTCGCCTTTGTCGAGGACGCCGCCGAGCCGACCCCGCTGCGTCCGGCTCCGCCCGAGCAGCCAATCCCGGTTTGAGCCGGGTAGCGACCGACACGACCACGCGATGGACGAGATCGACCGCAAATTGCTGCGGATCCTGCAGGAGGACGCGACGCAACCGATCGCCCAGATGGCCGAGCGGGTCGGACTGTCGCCGACGCCGTGCTGGAAGCGCATCCAGAAGCTCGAAGCGAGGCGCGTCATCACCCGACGGGTGGCGATCGTCGACCCCGACAGCGTCGGTGTCGGGCTTACCGTCTTTGTCGCAATCGAGGCGGGGGCGCATACGCCCGAGTGGCTGGAGCGGTTTGGCGCCGCGGTCGCGGCCATGCCCGAGGTCATGGAGCTTTACCGGATGGCCGGCGACATCGATTACATGCTGCGGGTCGCGGTCGCCGACATGGCGGAATACGACCGCTTCTACAAGCGGCTGATCAATGCGGCGCCGATGAAGAACGTGACCTCGCGGTTGGCGACGGAGCGGATCAAACATAGGACGGCCTATCCGCTGCAAGCCGGCGCCTTTCGCGGCCGCCGCACACTGGAAGACCCCGACGAGGAATGATGTTCTCCGTCCGGCTCGGCGCGAGATTCACAGAACGTGAGCATCGCCCGCCACCCTGTCTTAGCGGATTGGGTTTCGTGATAGGGCGGGTTTCAGATTCACTCTAACGCGACAAATCAGGAACACCGACAGGATCGGATGGCACACTGGGTTGCACATCCCGGTTAGAGGACATCCTTCAGCGGATGATTTTGACGGAGTTCGTCGAGCTCGACATACTCTTCGAGGCTTTTCAATGAGGCATGGCCGGAGAACTGCTTCAGCCTCGCGATATGCACGCCTTGCGCGACGCCGCTCGAAATCGCCCCGCGCCTGAGGCTGTGGCCGGCGAAGGCGGTGCCGTCGAGCCCGGCCCGCCCGGTCCATTTTTTGACGACGAGGGCGATCGAATCGGTGTCGATCGGGTTGGTACCAACCCGGTAGCGGTCGGCTACCGGCTTTCTTTTGGCGCTCCGGGCGACGCGCGGTGGCGGGAGCCGCCACAAGCGCCGGAACAGTGGGCCTTCGGTGATTTGCGCGGTGGCGAGCCAGGCTTCGAGCGCCGTGACCGGACAGAGATCGGTCTGCCCGGCCGGGAGCCACACCGTGGTGCCCTCGCCTTCCTGGTCGTTTTTGCGCCACGGCAGGTAGAGGGCGATGCCGTCCTCGTGGCGGGTAAGGTGGGCGACCGTCAAGGCCGCGAGCTCGCTTGGGCGGAGCGCTGCGGCAAAGCCGACCAGCAGCAGCGCGCGGTCGCGCCGCCCCGGCAATGTGTCGGGGATCGCCGCAACCGCGGCGCGCAGCGGGTCGAGCACCAGCGCAGTCTTTTTGCGCAACGGGCGGCGGTGGGCGCGGCGGATGCCGGCAAAGGTCGCGGTCACGATCGGCGAGGCGGTCGGCGGCGAATAGCCGGCAAGCAAATGCAGGTAGCGCAGCGCCGCGTGGCGCAGCCGCAGGGTGTTGACGGCGAGGCCCTTGCCCGCTTCCGCGGCGAGAAACGCCGCGACCGTCTGCGGGGTAGCCGGCAGCGCGGTCTGGCCATGGCCGGCGCACCAGTCGCAAAAGCGAGCGACCGCGGCGCGGTAGGCGCGCCTTGTGTTGTCGGCGCGGGCCGCGCGGCGGTATTGGGCGGCGGCGGCTTCGGCCTCGGCAAAACTCGCCGCCGGCGTCGGCAGCCCGACAATCGTCTCAAGCTCGAACCAGTCCTGGACCTCGTCGGGGTCCGCCCCGGATCGGGGGCGGCTCGACCCGGCCGCGATGACCGCGTCGGCCGCGGGCTGTTCTGACACGATCGGCGCTGCCGATTCGTCGATCGAGGCCTGGTCCGCAAATGCGCTCACGCCGCGGTCGCCCTATCCGGTGCCAGGGTTCGGCACACCGACCGGCAGCACCGGACGGCCGCCGTCCGCTGCCGGCAACAGCGCCGCGACCGGGGCCGAACTGGTGTCGGCTGGGCTGCTGCGCGCCTCAGACCGGCGGCGTGCCTCGCTGTCGCTCATCCGCCGCCCTGCCCCGCCGCCCTGCCGGTCTGTATCCTGCTCTCTCGCTCATGATACCTACTTTCTGGCATTCGGGACAATGCCGGTTATCCCGAATACGCGCGCCCGTCCGCGAAAATTCAGCTTATTACACCTTTTGCTGTCCTAGTGGTATAACAGTGTATCAGTACCATCGCCTCCGCCGCCAATGGCTGTCAGGTACCAACTTCTGAACAAGAGGATGGTCGCGTGTCCGAATAATTCTGACCCATTGCAGGGACTAACCGCTCTTGTCGATACCGCATTGTCCGGGGATGGAGGATGTTCGTGTTGCCGAGCCACGCTGAGTTTTGCCCAGGAAAGCGCAGAGCGGCGTGCAACCACTGATTCGACCTGGTTCGGTCCCGCCCGTCACCGGCGCTGACCTGCGCTTCGGCGCCGCGTCATTGGCGGCGATCGAGACCGCCGCCGGTGCGCTGGCGCGGCTCGACACCGCACTCGACACTCACCCGCTCGCCCGGGCCTGGCTCTATCGCGCCCGGCTCGACGCGGTGCGCCGCGAAGCCGCCAGCGACGGTCGGCTGATCGACCCGTGGCACCTCGCCGCGATGATCGAAGGCGTGCGTTTCCGCGTGTCCGGCGAAACGCTGCTCGATCGCGGCCTGATTTTCGCCGCGGCGGGCCACGCCTTCGAACTCTATCGCTGGCGGGTTTACCCCGATGCGGCGCGGCGCGACGAGATCGCGCGCGCCACGACCCACATCCGCGAGACCGCCCTGCCCTATCCGGCGCTTGCCGGCGCCGCGGTTGCGGTGCATTCCTGGCTCGACCGCGGCGGAGAACGGGCGCCGCTGCGCGCCGCGTTGAGCGATTATTGGACCCTGCGCCGGATCAGCCATCTGCCGCTGCCGTTCAGCGCCGCCGCCGCGCTCGCGGCCGAGACGCCCTGGGCGTTCGCGGACTGGAGCGGTGAGTTTCTGGGGGCGCTCGCGGCCGAGGCCGAGGCGGGTCTCGACCTGCTGCGCCGCCTCGAGCGCAGCTGGTTTGCCGTCCGTCATATGGTCGCCGGCCGCCGCCGCGGGTCCTTTGCGGGAGCGGCCGTCGATATGCTCGCCGCCGTACCGGTGGCCTCGGCGACCACCCTCGCGGCGGCGCTCGGCATCGCGCCGAAAAACGCCGCGCGCCTGTTGAAAAATTTTACAACGCTCGGCATCGCCGTCGAGGTCACGCATCGCGCGAAACGGCGGCTCTACGGGCTCCAGAATCTGGCGCCATTGCGCGAGGCGGCGGCGCCGCCGCGGCGCGCGAGCCGGACCGGCCGAGGCCACGGCCGGCCGCGGGACCAAGCGACTCTCCGCAGCGCCGACCCGGAACCAGTCGCCGCGGCGCCGCTGCAAATCCCCCCTCCCCTCCCCCGCCTCGACCGCCACGCGTTTGATTTCAGCGACATCGACCGGCTGCTCGACCTCACCGATCAGGCGATTCGCCGGGTGGAGCAGGTGCTGGCCGCCGACGTCAGAAGAGTTGGCAGCTCTTCGTTCAAGCATGGCGACCGGTCGCGCAGCGCGGGCAGTGGCCGGTGACGTGTGCGCGATCTGCATCCTTTGCCCTTCGCTCGGATATAGCCGCAGCCGATCGTCAGCGGATTTCCTTAAGCATGAGCCGCCGGCGCTTCGCCGGTCATTGACCTCGCAGCGTTGTCTCCCGATACCGCGATCCGAAGTAACGCGTGGCCGTTCAGCCTCGTGTTCTACTCCTCGCGCGCGGAGCCGGGAGATGTCGTTTCGATGGCATACTTTGATGAGGTGGTATGGAAAACCACTCTGCTAATCTGATCACGGGGGAGCCGACGTCCGAGTATTTCGAGCGGGAGGCCCCCTCCCCCCGCATGCCGCATAAAAGGTCACGGACATGTCCCGCGCGACGATGTGTTTTAGGGTACGAACGCTCAGGCGTACGAAGGCACACCCTGAGGTGATATCGCGTCACCAGATTTGCCGGACGGCGCAACCTCGTACGAGCCAATTTCGTACGAGCTACATTAAAGCCCCGCGGTGGATAATCGCGGACTGAGGCAGGACGCTTGTAGAGACGAAAGGTCGGACGGATTAGCGCATGTGCGTCCAGGGGCCCGGACGCTTGTGCGTTCATGTAGCCTGTTGTCCGTGCCACCGTGCATCTCTGCGTACGAACGCATGTAGCTAGAGGCCTAAATGGGTACGAGCGCATATAGGAAAGAACCTATAAAGGTTCACGTTTTCGGGGGCTTGATTCCTCGAACGTTTGCGCTTAGGTGGTCAGGCATTTTTTGGGGGAATAAATGTCTGTGGTGACCGTCGCCGGCCAAAAGGGTGGCTCGGGGAAAACAAACCTTGTCCGCAATCTCGCCATTCACTTTGCTCTTGATGGCTACAGCGTCGGCGTGGTCGACGCCGATCTGATCCAGCAGCACGCCAGCGAATTCTTCGCCGATCGCCAGAAGGACGGTGTGCGCGACATCTGGACGCCGCGTACTGACATCCCAAGCATGTCGATCGCCGTCTGGGATCGTGGATCGGCTGACGTCCCGGAGGGGTCTATTGTCGTCGCTCCGCAGGTTGATCAAGACGGGATCGGTGATGTCATCCAGTCGCTTGCCAGCTCGGTCGACGTCGTGATTTGCGATCTTCAAGGCTCGGCTAGTGTTGCGATGCTCCATGCCATTCACTACGCGGACCTCGTGTTGATTCCTGTCCAGCCGTCGAACGATGACCTTAAAAGCGCGCACTCGACGGCGCGCCATGTTACGCAGGCGGGCAAGAGCGCGCGGCGGGAAATTCCATATCGAATCGTGATCAGCCGTGCCTCGACCGGCTTCCGCCCGGAGGTCGAGAAGGTCGTCGAGGAGGCCCTTGAGAACGCCAGGATTCCGCGCCTCAAAACCCCAGTTTTTGAGCGAACGGCGTTCAAACGCGCCAGCTTCAGCCGCGTGCCGCCGATTTTCGACGACCCCGGCGGCGGTGCAGCTGAAAACATCAAGGCTGTGTATGCGGAAGTGAAAGCTGCGCTGGTCGAGATAGTGGAGAAGGGGAGGGAGCTCGCCTGATGGCCGGCAAACTGGCGACCCCGAAGCTCGACCCGGTAGACGAGCCGGCCGCTCCGCCGGCGGAAGCTCTAATGCAAAGACCGGCTTTGCGGACGACCGTGAGGCGGCCGAGGCCGGTCATCGATTCGCTCATTGCGACTGGGTTCGTGACAGAGGCGGCACCTTCTGATCGCACCGAACCTGACAACATGCTGGAAAGCATCACGCTCGAGGTGCCGCGGCGGGTTAAGCGCGCCTTGCAAACCGAAGTCGCTGCACGCCGCGACGATCCTGAGCGACGTTCGGTCGCTTCGATGAAATCGGTAATCCTTGAGGCGCTGGCGGCATATGGCTTTCAGCACCTGATTCGCCCGTCCGACATCGAGGTCCAGGCGGGGATCTTCATGAAACGGCAAGCGGCGCGACTCAGGCGCGACTAGCCGTCCGCACCCGAACACCCGACGGTCCGAGCGTTCGGACGCATGAACCACTAGCAGCCTGTCGGATTCACCCATGGGTGTGAATATGGCAGAATCGCGGGATGACGAGGTACGTACCGTTTGATCGTGATCAGCCGTTTCTGCTGCCGCCGGATTTGAAGGATTGGCTGCCCGAGGACGACCTTGCACATTTCATTGTGGCGGCGGTGGATCGGGCGCGGTTGGGGGCGTTCCGGACCAACCGACAGGCCGGCGGCGAGCCGCAATACCACCCGAGGCTGCTGCTGGCGTTGCTGATCTATTGCTACGCCAACGGCGTGTTTTCGTCGCGCCGGATCGAGCGGGCAACGTAACGCGATATCGGGGTACGGTTCATCGCGGCCAACACGCATCCTGACCACGACACGATCGCCGTCTTCCGCCGGACCAACAAACAGGCCTTCGAAGCAGCTTTTCTGGAGGTGCTGCTGCTGGCGCGCGAGACAGGGTTGTTGAAGCTCGGGACGGTGTCGATCGACGGCACCAAGATCGACGCCAACGCCTCCAAAATCCGTTCGGTGCGGTACGACCGGGCGCAGGCGCTGCGCACGAAGCTGGCCGACGACATCGCCGCGCTCGTCGCCAGAGCCGAGGCGGCCGACACGGAAGAGAGCGACCCGCAGGCGCTGCCGGTCGAGCTTGCCCGGCGCGCCAAGCTGAAGGAGAAACTCGACGCCGCCTGTGCTCGGCTGGAGGCGGAGGCCAAGGCGCGGGCGGAAGCCGAGCGCCCGGAATACGAGCGGACGAAGGCTGTTTACGAGGCCAAGCGGGGCCGCCGCGGGCGGCCGCCCAAGCCGCCTGACGAGACGCCGCCGCCCGACCGGCAGACCAATCTGACCGACCCCGACTCGCAACTGATGCGCAAATCCAAGACCCATGAGTATCGGCAAGCCTACAACGCCCAGGCAGTGGTCTGTGCCGAGGGCAGCCAGTTGATCGTGGCCACCAATATGGCCACGACGCCGAGCGACCAGCCAACCTTCGCCGCCACCCTTCTGGGGATGGAGAAAACCACCGGCCTGCCCAGGGTGGTTCTGGCCGATGCCGGCTTTGCCAACCGTGACGCGGTGGCGGAACTGGAAGCCCACGGGGTCGAGCCGCTGGTCGCCATCGCCAAGACCCAGCCGCAACGACCTTACGACTTCCGTCCACCCCCAGCCGAGCCGAAGCCGCAGCGCCGCGTCCTTGAGCCGTGGCGACTGGCGATGAAGGCCAAGCTCGAAACCGAGCAAGGCAAGGCCCGCTACAAGAAACGCAAGCAGACCGTCGAACCCGTCTTCGGCATCATCAAGAGCGCCATCGGCTTCACCCGCTTCAACCTCCGCGGCCTGCAAAACGTCGCCGCCGAGTGGCTCCTCGTCGCGCTCGCCTACAACTGCCGACGCCTGCACAATCTAAACCCAGCCTGACCCGCCTTCACAGCACTCAACTCACCACCGTCGAAACGAATCCGACAGCCTGCTAGACTAGGACTTGGTGGAGCTATGCGGTGACTTTCCGAGGACCTCAAGTGCTCAAGGCAGGGCACACTGAAGACTAGCTTAGGTCACATTCCTCGGAAACTCACCGGTCGTACAACGCTGATGACCGTTGGACCGGGGAGGCGTGCTGCCATCCCGCGGCCTGTCGGCTTACGAGTAACACTACGGGCCCCCGGGAAAATCACCGTAGTTCCGCCGCGCGAAGCCTCACAAAGTCACCGGCCGACGCCCGAAGTTTGCTCCTGGAGTCGTGATTCGCTGGCGAACAAAGGTTGTCACCGGAAACTCACCGGTCCGCACGGTCACCGAGGCCTCCTTTAGCTCGCCTTGTAACCGCGCGACGTACCGAAACGCTGAAGCTGCGGTTGCTCAAAGCTGGGAACCGGTGATTTTCCGATGCAACCGGTGATTTTGCCGAGAGATTCTCGCAAAAACCGGTGACTTTCCGACGCAAGCCCTATAGTCAGCCAAGTGCTCCCCTGTATCATGATCATGACGAACTAGATGTGGTATCCATGTTAGCGACCAAACAGGAACAGCTGATGCTCTGGGACGGGTCGAGCAGACTTGACCTCGGACCTTTCTTCGATCCCGCGACTCTCGATGCGCCACTTGACGGCCAGCTCGACGTTTCTTTCCTCTTAAACGGATTTTGCATAGCAGGCCTACCCTTACGACGGCCGCGCGACAACACGCTCGTCTGGAAGCGTCAGGACGAGCGGTTTGCGCTTACGGTGCAGTCGCCCGAGATAGCATTGCCCGGTGGCAGCAGTTTCATCGCGGGCTTGCCGTTCGGGCCCAAGGCGCGGCTTTTGGCCATGTGGCTTGCCACCGAGGCAAAGGACCCGGCACGCCGTTGCGATGACCGCTGGATTGAGATCGGCAAAATCACGGACTGGCTCCGCGCGGTTGGGATCGCGCCGGAATGGGGCCCGAGGGGCTCCGTCGTGGCCACCAAGGATCAATTTTTGCGGCTGGCTTTCGCGCAGTTCAGCATGGTTTTTCGGCGGGAGGACGGCTTTCAACCTTTCAAGCACGAGACCCTGATCGAGGCCGGCGTGTTCCGGGATAACGATCTCGAAAAAGCGTCGGCCGGCAAAATCGGCGATCTCAAGTGGCCCTCGGGCTTTCTGCTCTCGCAGACAGCTTTCGACCGGTTCCAGAACCAGTCGATTCCAATCCCCACCACGCGCCTGCGCCAGGTGGCTCACAACGCCATGGCGATCGATATCCTCACGCTGCTTTGCTACCGGTTGCCGCTCATCGAGGTGGATTCAACAGAAATCATCACCTGGCGGCAGCTGACCGCCCAGTTCGGCAACCGCGGCGAGCCAGTCTACCAGTTCAAAGACACCTTCATCGATTCGATTAAGCTCGCCTTGCGCGCCTACCCGGAAGCTCGGGTCGAACTTGTCGACGCAGGTCTTGAGCTTCACCACTCAGACCCGGCGGCGCTGCGCCGGGCCTTCTATGTTCTGCCCAGTGCCCTGGCGCCATCGACGCGCGGTAAGCGTCGAGCCACACTCCCCTCGTCCAAATCGAGGGTCATGACAGTTGGTAGCCTGCATGCGTCCTAGCCTAGGCTGTGTGAACCCGATGTTGCCCCGCAGAAGTTCGGCCGATTACCGGGGCGGTTTGCCAGCCGCTATCGCCACGATGATACCAGCACCGCATTGCGGGTGCGGAGCGAGGCAGGCGGATGCAGTTGAGGCGCTGAATGAGGCAGTCGTCGCGATCAACGGACTTGAGCAACTCCTTGAGCTTCGCAAAGCGACGAGGTTCTCTAACATTTGATCTAATAACGAAGGGACAGCTGGTGTGCAGCATATGACCTAAATGCGAAAGCCAGCCTTGCCGGGCTGGCTTCGCTAAATTCGCGACGGGCCTTGCGGCCTTAGGTCGGTAAGTATCGCACTGCCGATCTAGCCATAAATGGTCGTTCCTGTCAAACGGAAATTGCCGTTTCCGTAGAGGGCGGGTTTTGCCCGTCGCGATCCGACCGGTGAGAAGGGGGATCACGATGGCACAGGAAGAAAGCGCCGACGGGGCGCCACGGAGGTGCTTTGCCCATGCCCCGACCGGCTTTCGGCGGCTGACGCCGGGACTGCTGAAGGCGGACCGCACTGCAGAGGGCTTTACAGGGCTGCCGGATGGGGTGACAGCGCCAGGGCAGCTGCTCGCCGCGCTAAAGGCGGCGGCGGCGAGGCTCGGCGTGTCGGCGCGGCTGGTGCATGCGGTCGACTGGCTGTTTCGGTTTAGCCAGCCGCAGGATTGGCAGCGGGGAGGGCGCCCGATTGTATGGCCCTCGGCGGCGATGCAGCAGGAGGCGCTTGGCCTGTCCGAAACACAGGCGAAGCGGCTGAACCGGGCGTTGATCGAAGCCGGCCTGGTTACGATGAAGGATAGCCCGAACGGCAAGCGTTACGGGCATCGCGACCCGAAGGGTCGGATCGTCGAAGCCTACGGTTTCGACCTCACACCGATAGCCATGCGTTATGCGGAGTTCGCTCGCCTTGCCGAGGAGGCGAGGGCGGAACGCGCGACCAGGGGCCGCTGGCGGCGCCGGGCGACGATCGCGCGCAAGGGAATCATCCAAATCATCGAGACGGCTCACGAATACGGTTTCGCCGGCGAGGAGTGGCAGCTCCTCGCTCGCGAGATAGGGAGCCTTGGACGCGCGCTGAAAACTGTAGAGCAGCTTGTTGAGCTGGAAGCCGGGGTGGTGAACCTCGAGCAACGCCAGCAAGCGGCGCGCGAGCATCTGGAGAGCCTGCTCGAAACTGTGAAAATGGGCCCCTTGGGGGCCAAAAACGAGCCCCACCAACATAATTACAACGCAACGAGCAATCCTAACCAGGATACCGTAATCACAGCCAAGAACTGTAACGGGGCAGGGGAGGGGCCCACCCCCAAACCTCCGACACCGATGCCGCTGAAACGTCCGGACAAGGGCATGGTGCATGGGATCCGACCGGACGAGCTGGTGCAGCTGACGCCGCGGCTCAAACCCTACTTGCTGCGACCAAATCCAGCCTGGCCGGAGATTATCGATGCCGCCGAGTGGCTACGGCACGACCTCGGTGTGTCGAAATCATTGTGGGGCGAGGCCTGCGCCGCGATGGGCCGCGAGCTGGCGGCGGTCGCCTTAGCGGTTGTTTCGAGCAAAGAGCCGGAGCATTTCCGGACCACCCCGGGCGGCTATTTCCACGGAATGGTGGCCAAAGCCAAAGCCGGTGAATTGCACCTCGAGCGCACGGTCTGGGCGCTGCGCCGGGCGGCGCAGCCGCAACCCGAGCGGGGAGGGGGGGCATACCGGTGAAACCATGGCCGCGTGTGTCCTGAGGCCGGCCTCGGTGACGGTTCATACGGGCCTCGTCCTCCGCGTTATTCCGCAGCTTGCCGCAATAGCGAGACCGCATCCTCTGCGAGCGTCTTGCTCACGTGCAGCACGTCGATGGCGACGATGCGCCCCGTCGCGTCGAAATGCAGGATCACGCCCGGATGGACTTCCTCGCCTTCGATCGTCGGAGCCGTGGTGAAGCTGATCGCCTCCTTGCCCTCGTCTTCAAGGCGGGCTTCGTGAGCGGAGGCGCGACCGCCCGAGAGCGGCCCAGTGGGCGATCTGCTACGAATTGGCGAGACCGTCGCGCAAGTACAAGGCGCTGTGAATCTCGAGAATCATTGCCAATCGGCCGACTTCTGTACGTCACGAACCCGCTCGTTCGGTCCCCGCTGATTATCGACGCAGCGACAAGCGGTGCCGGGCGCCGCAACTCGTTACACCAATATCGGGCGGTCAATCGTTTTCATAGTCGTCAGACGCGCATCATGCCGGTCAGTATCGGGGGGTGAACTTGTCTCGGGTGGTGTTCGGTCTGCTCGCAAGGAAAGCGCGGCCTCTTGTTCCTGTTCTAGCATGACCAGCAACCCCACCCTTCGTCGCGATTGTCACGACGAGGGCTGGGGTCCGCCGCTACCAATGCGGAGACCCGGCCTGCTCCGGCGAGGCTAACTGGGCGACTAGCCAATGTTTGAAAGGTGCGCGTCCGCCGTCTCGACGCGCCGGACTATCAATTATCCGAGGCCGCGACTTCGCTGTCGGACAGCCGAGCACACAGCTCGGCGAAGTTATCCGCGTCGGTCGGATGCTCTGCCAGATGCGCTTCGATATCGTGGATCAGGGTTTGAGCCGACAGTGAATGCGGATCGTCGAGCGCGTGTTGCTCAACGAGCGTGCCCAGCACGATGAGGCGGTGATTTCGGGCGCGGCTCGCTTTCGCTGTTTCGACCTTCTCAATACGAGCAATCCGCTGTTTAAGTGCGGCGATCTTCTGCTCGGCGGCAGCCTTCTGTTGCTCCGGTGTCCTACGCATGTCCACGACGCCCTGACTTGCTGCATGATGTACGTGTGTACCCTGATAGAGATATAACTCGTATCCCGCAGTACGGCAATCGCGGGAGACCTCTTGACGGGCAGCGTGCTTCTGTCGCTTCTTGATGACGCGCACACTGTATGGTTGGCGAGCCAACCATCGGCGCACCGCGCCATCCGGCGCGGATCGAAGGAGCGACGGCACCGGTGGCGATTTTTCACTTCGATGCGGGGCAGAGAGTCGGCCGTAGCGGCGGCAAGAGCATCGTGGCGGTGGCCGCCTATCAGGCGCGCGATCGGTTTCGCGAGGAGCGCACCGGCGCGGTGCACAATTACGCTCCGACCGGGACCTATCCTCGTCCTAGCATCCATGACGCTTGGCAACATGACGCGGTTGCGGGCGAGTTCGTCGGAAAACATAAGCCCGCGCTGTTCGCGACGCTCTACAAGACAGGAGACGTTCCCGAGTGGTGCCGCGGGCGAGAGAACATCGGAGGATTTTGGAACCGACTAGACCGGGCCGAGAAATACGCAACCGCGCAGATGGCCGAGCGATACATTGGCGCCTTACCGCATGAGCTGGCGCTCCGGGGCGGAGAGCAGACCATCGAGCGCGCGGTCCGGGCCGTTCAAGATTTCGTGCACGACACCTTCGACCGCGAAGGGCGGGTGACGCAAATCAGCATTCACCAGCCCGACAACGATCCTCGCAACGTCCATGTGCATTTGCTGACCCCTCTGCGCGGCGTCGACGAGAACGGTTTCAAAAAATCGAAGTGGCAGGAGCAGGGCGAGCGTTACCGGAGCCGTCACAAGTACATAACCGGTTTGCGCGAGACCTGGGCGCGCACGATGAACCGGCACCTCGAGCGGGCGGAGCGAGAGGACGGTGTGGCTCTGGGAACGTATGGCCGGATCGATCATCGCTCACTGAAGGAGCGTGGGATCGATCGGGAACCGAACGTGCATCTCGGTCCGGTGGCGGCAGAGATCGATCGCGCGCACAAGCGCGGCGAACGCCTGGATGAGCTCAGCGTTCTCGGCGACCGCAGCCGAGAGATCGCCGCGAGGAATGCGCAGCGCGAGCGCCACGCGCTCGATCGGGCCGCCGAACAACACCATGCAGATGCCACCCGGGACCGTTCCGCCGCATTCCCAGATCCAGCGCCGGCGCGCGCTGCCGCTGACGATCGTCGCCAGAAGGAACGTCGGGCGGGAGAACAACAGCCGGGCCAACCCGCGCCGACCGTCGACGAGGCTCACGATCGCCGCCGGGTGCGGCGACGGAAGCGCGGTCTATTCGGAGGAGTCAAGAGGATGCTCGGTCAAGCGTTGGGCTGGGATGCACCGATGATCCGGGATCAGCATCAGCAGCCGGTGCAGTTGCCGCCGCCGGTGGAGCGCCAAGCGGAAGAGGCCGAGCAAGAGAGGCCGACCGCGGAAAAGCCGCTCGGGCTCTACGAGCGTCAGGCGATGCGGCGCCGGGAGGCCGCGGTCGAGCGGCAGCAGAAGGACGAACAGAACAGTTCGCCGCGGAGCCCTCTTTATGAACGATATCAGGCCGAGCGCGAGGCGGCTGTGAAAGCCCGGGCGGCGGCGGAGCAAGAGGTGCGGGATCAGTTCGCGGCCTACGCTGCGAACATGAAAAACTTCTATAACCTGCGGTTTGAGCACGAAAAGACTGAGATGCCGAGCCGGCAGCGGCGGCAGGAGATGGAGATCCTGTCGGCAATGCGGCGCGGTGATCGTGGCCGGGCGATACAGCTCGAGCGCGAAGCTGTCGCTAGCGCACGTCGCGCGCACCCGTTGCCGAGCTGGGGATCATTTCTCGAGCGCGAAGCGGGGCGCGGAGATCAGGAAGCAGTAAAGGCGTTAGAAAGACACAAGGCGAAGCAGGCCGAGCGTGATCGAGATGACGGACGGGGAATCGAGCCGGCGTGAGGCCGGCGGATGGTCGAGGGGGAGCCGAGCAATGGGGGCCGCGCCATGCGAGCCTCAGCTTCGACGAGTGTTGGCCTATCTGCTGAGATCGAGGATTTTCTGTTAACGATTCGCAAGCAGAACGCCATTGTTACTCTGGCGAGCCAACAGCCCGAGCATTTGTTGCACGGCACGTTTGGGCCGACCCTCGTCGGGCAGTGCCAGACGTTGGCGTTTGCATTAGTTGGTGGGGATCGCGACGGTTGTCGGCGCCGACAGCCGGGCGAGGAGCTGGGCAGTCCAGCTCGGATGGTCGGGCACTCTCCGGGCGTCTCCATGGCTAGGCTCGAAGCTGGCAAGGTGCACGTTGACGGCCGGGACGTGTAGCGGGCCGTAATAGCGCGCGACGTAGCCATTGCTGAACCCGCGGTCAAAGGTGCCCGTGTTGTAGAGGCTGAGAGCAACTTTGAGGGCGGTCTGGCCGGGTGAATGCGTTTGCAGCGCTATCGCGTAGTCGGCGGTCAAGATCGTGCCGCCGGCGCGGATGTTGGCGCACGGGTCAAAGACGCTCGAGGCGTCGAGCCCAACCGCGGACCAGTTGGCCGAGTCCACCTGCACAAGCCCGGCATCGACCTTGTGGCCCTGCGCCACCAGCCGGCGCGCCAGGCTGATAGCCGCGTTGACGTTTTGGGGCTGATATGAGCGTCCGGTTGCATTGTCGTGGATGGCGAGCGCCTGGCCGCTGCTTTCGACGCGGATCACGGCCGAGAGGGTCGCCGGCGCGATGTTGGCCGCGCACGTGAGTAGGACCGCGGCGATCATTGGAGCACCCAGACCGGGTGCGCGACGTTCTGCACGGCGGATCGCGGGAGTGCGCCGAAATAACGGGAGTCGAAACTCTCGGCGAGATGGCCGGACAGAAGCCAGACCTCGCCCGGGCGCACGCGATAGACGCCGGGAGCCATCGCGTGCATCACCCGCCCGGCAGCATCCCGAGAGAGCGCCGCGCTGTTCGGGATCGGGTTGCCGTCTACTGATATGCCAGCGCTGGTGACGCGCACGGTATCGCCGGCGGTCGCGGCTACTGGCTTTACGAGCGGCATCGTCCGGCTCGGGCAGTTGCCTGGCTCGACATAGTCGCGGCGCAACGCAAGGCGGGCGATTGGTCCGGCCGGGAGGCAAGCCGTTACGATATCGCCGCGGTGGAGCATGGGCGGCGCGGGCTCAACGCGCCACAAGCCGATCGGCATCGAGCTCGTCGCGTTGAACCGGAACCCGGCCGCGGTCGGGCCGGCTAAGGCCAGCCCGGCGCTCGCCGCAGCGATCGCGAGGACAACAGCAGAGCGGCGCCTCACGGCGCGGCCACGTTCGCGCGGGCCAGGAATTCCTGATCCTCGAAATAGAACAGCTGCTGGGCTTTGATCGGCCGCTCGCCGCCGATCAGGATCAGGAGCTCGCCCGGCTTCGTGAGATTGCCGGCAGCGTCCCTTGCGGGCTTTTTAAGCCGCCGGACTTCGTCGGGAGTGAGCAGCGACCTCCCGACTTCTTGATAGGTGCGGGTGAAGTTTTTGACCGCCCCGAACCGGTGTCCGGTCTCGGTTATGTGCTCGGCGAACACCGTCGTTTGCCCGCAGAGGTCGGACACCCATTTCGCGGTCGGTTCGTCATTCGGCGCGAAGATGATGCGGGTCCGGCAGTTGGCGACAACACCTTGGCTCGGCCCATAGATCGCGGTCAGCTGCTCGTGCGCCTGGCAGACGATCATCGCCTTGATGCCGTAGCCGGCGCCGCGCGCGAGCATGCCCTCGACGAGCTCCATCCGCCCGAGGGACGGCATTTCGTCGAGCATAAACAGCAGCCGGTGCTTGTGCGCGGGCAGCGGCCTGCCGTCTCTGAATTTGAGCTCGGCCGACATGAGGTTTCGCATCGCCATGGATATAAACAGCCGGACGAGCGGGCGGAGCCGCTCTTTGTCGCTGCCGGGCGTGACAATGTAGACGGACACCGGCTTGTCGTGATCGGCGAGGTCGTGGAGGGCGAAATCGCTATGGTTCGTGTTGCGGTCGACGACCGGGTCGGTGAAGAGCATCAGATAGGTGTTGAGCGTCGATAGCACGCTGGCCCGCTCCCGGTCGGCGCGCTCGAGCTGTGAGAGCCCGGCGCCGGCGATGAAAGGATGGGGATCAGTGCCGCTATGCAGGTTGTCGCGCATCGCCGTCCATAGATCGGCGGTGCTGCCATTGTTGCCGCTGAGATCGGCGGCGACGTCGCCAAGGCTGGCCCCGCGCCCGGCGGCCTTCTCGCGATAGAGCACGTGCAAAATTGTGCCGGCGAGCAGCCCCATGCTGGTTTTCTGCCAGTGGTCGAGTGCGTCGATCCCGTGGCCCTGATAATCGATCAGGCATTGCGCGATGTTCTGCGCATCGGCGACGTCATGCTCGGTATCGAGCCGGACCTCGTCGAGGAAGTTGAAGCCGGCGCTCCCGGTGGACGCTGCCGGTTCCCAGCGGTAGACGAGGTTGTCGGCGTGCTTCGCGCGCCACCCGGCGGTCATCTCCCAAAGCTCGCGTTTTTCGTCATAGACGAGCGCCGAGTCCGGCCACGACAGTAGCGACGGCACGATGACACCGATCCCCTTGCCGGAGCGGGTCGGCGCAATCGTGATCACGTGATCGGAGCTGTCGTCGCGAAGGTATTGCGCGCCGCCAAAACGGCCCGGCCAGGCGCCGAGATAGACGCCTGCCGTCGACGCCAAGAGCCCGGTGCGGCGGACCTCAGCCGCGCTCATGAAGCCAGCCGATCCGTGGATATCAGCATTCTTTTTCGGACGCCGCCGGCCGCCGCTCTTGAAGGCGAGGGCGCCGAGCGCGACGAGCCCAGCCCCACCAGTGAGCCCGGCTTGCATCAGGGGGGTCAGGGTGATCATTGGCCATCATCCCCCGTCAGGATCGTCGGCGCGCTCTGCGCGATCCGATGGCCATCGCAGGACCACGGCCGTAGCGTCAAATCCTTGCCGGTGATCACGTTGATGCGCGTTCCCGGCGCCGCCGTGAGGGTCGGTGGGATGTTGAGGCCGAGGCTCGCGGTGTTGTTGATGGCGTCCGCTGGCGGACCGGCGAAGGCGCCCCCGTATGGTAATTGCTGGAAGAGCGACGTTCCGACGCCCGATATTCCGATGATCAGTCCGTTGCCGAGACGCTGCCAGAAGTGCCGATTTACGTCGGCGTCGAAGCCGGCGGCACCGCTCTGGTCGGCGGCTTCCATCGCGCCGAGATCGGCGCTGGTCGTGTCCGGATAGATCACCCGCTTGATGACGCCTGGCAGCCGGCCTTGGCCCATGGACACTTGACTGTCATAGCTGCCGATCAGCTTGCTGCCGGCCGGGATGATGATGCACTGCCCGGTTCGCGTGTCGTCGATATCGGTGTTGACGCGCGCAATGAACATGCCGGGGCTGTCGGAATTCACGGCGGTTTCCAGGATCGCAGGGATATAGCTGCCGGCCATGACCGCGTAGGGGCTCAGCGGCGACTTGCGGCTCGACTGCAGAACATCGTCCTGCCCGCTGTCGCCGTGCTGCCCCATGAAGCGACGTTTCTCGGTTCGGCTGGCGGCATCGTCGCCAGCATTGCCCGCGCTGGCCTGTCCGGGCGCTCCGCCGGCGGTCATATCCTGATCGCCGGAGGATGCGGGCGCCGAGCCAGAAGCGGCGGCCGGGGTGACCCCGAACGCCGTCGAAATCGAAATGCTCGTCATTGCCTTGCGAGCGTCGCCGAGATTGTCGGCCTTCAGCTTCTGGAGTGCGTCATACTCGGCCCAATACCGGGTCCAGGCTTTTTTGCGCTCCGCCCCCCGGCCGTTGTCATCTGGCGCCGGAGCCGCCTGCGGCTGCTGCTCTGTCGGCTCGGCAGGCAGCTTGATCGTCGGTGCGACATAAGTGGGGCGGAACACTGACGGCTTTATGTAGCCGCTTGGAGCGTCCTTCATCCAATCGGCCGCGTTCGCCGCTTCCGGCGTCGCCGCTGTCGCGAGCCGGCGTTCCTGCGTCCGCTGGCCGTTCTCATAGGCGGCATAGGCGCCCGCGGCGACCACGACGACGACCACGCCGGTGGCGGCTATGCCCACGCGCCTGTTGTAGCGGCGGCCGAGGAGTCTCCGGCGCTGCGGCGAGCCGGTCGGACCGGATGGCATGGTCATCAGTTCGCTCCATACCGATCGACGCGAATGCGCTCGCCGCCGGCGATCAGCTCGGCATGGTCGATCACGCCGTCATAGGTCAAGAAATCGCCGGACCAGCGGGCGTTGAGGACGGCGGTCGGAACCGAGCTGAAGATGCACAAGCCGCACCCGCCGGTGATCGCCTCGAGGACCGGGGAACCCGCCTGATAGTTCTGGAATCCTGGCGAGAAGAGGAAGAACGTCTTGACACCGTTCGACCAGACGCGGAGCGGGCGGAACGTGGCATTGCCCTCTATCGTGTACGGGAA
>DATJUL010000127.1:0-8488 GCA_035502295.1 Allostellaceae bacterium
TTATTGCGAGCAGAGCGAAGCAATCCCGTCGCGCTGCCGAGACTGGCGACGATCACCATCAATTCGACCAGTTGATCGGCGCATAATGGCCGTTGCGGCCGGAATTGTCCCAGCGCATGCCATAGTCGGCGAACGTGCTGCCGCCGCAGCCCATCGCCAGCGCGATCCGATCGGGCGCAACCGGGTGGCCGAGCGCCGTCCAGACCTCGCCCGCGGGATGCATCGTCGGGATCGGCTGGACCGCCATCTGCATGATGCCGGGGATGTCGACCGAGCGGTTCTTGCCCTGCACGGCATAATGGATCGGCAGCTTCTTGACGCCGATGTGCTGACTGATCAGCGGCGCGAACGCGGCCATTGGCCCGCCCTCGGCACCGGGGAAGATGGCGCCAAGCGCCGCGGTCTGCCGGTCATCGGCGCGCTCGTCGAGATAGGCCGCGACCGACCAGTTGCCGTCCGCCATCGGCCCCGGCGCGTGCGCGACGAGCGCGACATTGAGCCCGTCGAGTGCCAGCCCGTCATAGCTGCCGTGGTCGATATGGAAGACCAGCGCCACGTCGCAGACGCCCCGGCTCGGCCGGGCGGTCAGCGGCGCCGCGCTCGAGGCGAGGCACGGGCACACGACATCGCAGTTGCAGTTTTCGAAATAGTCGCCGCGCAGCTGCCATTTCGCCATATCCGTCTCCCTTTGGCCGCGATACGGAGCACGATGGGATTCTCGCCGGGCCGGGCGGCTGCGTCAACCCGCCGCATATCGGCGCTCAGTCGGGCACGCGAAAGGCGGCGCCCAGCCGCGCCATCAGCGGCACGAAATCGGGAAAGCTCGTCGCAATCGGGCGCGAGTCGTCGATCCGCACCGGCTCCCGCGTCGCCAGCCCCAGCACCAGAAACGCCATTGCGATGCGGTGGTCGAGCCGCGTCTGGATCAGGGCGCCGCCCTTGGGCGGGCCGCCGGCCCCCTCGACGATCAGATCGTCGCCTTCGACCGTCACCGCGACGCCGCAGGAAGCGAGGCCCTCGGCAATGCCGCTGAGCCGGTCGCTCTCCTTGACGCGCAATTCCGCAAGGCCGCGCATGATCGTGCGGCCCTTGGCACAGGCCGCAGCCGCTGCCAGGACCGGGTATTCGTCGATCATCGACGGCGCCCGCTCCGGCGGGATATCGGCGGCGGTGAGCGTCGTGCCGCGCAGCCTGAGGTCGGCGACCGGCTCGCCGCCGGCCTCGCGCCGGTTGGCAAAGGCGATGTCGGCGCCCATCTCGGCGAGGCATTGCAACAGACCGGCGCGCGACGGATTGAGCCCGACATTGGCGATCGTCACGTCCGACCCCGGCACGATCAGCGCCGCGACGAGTGGAAACGCCGCCGAGGACGGGTCGCCCGGGACGACGATCGGCGCCGCGGCAAGCTCGGGCTGGCCCACCACCGTCACCCGCCGGCCGCCGGCCGGCTCCGGCTCGATGATGATCTCGGCGCCGAAATGGCCGAGCATGCGTTCGCTGTGGTCGCGGCTCGGCTGCGGCTCGATGACGGTGGTGCGGCCGGGCGCGTTGAGGCCGGCCAGCAGCACCGCCGACTTGACCTGCGCCGACGGCACCGGCAGCCGGTATTCGATCGGCACCGGCGCCGCGGTGCCGCTGATCGCCAGCGGCAGCCGGCCGCCCTCGCGCGCCAGGAACTGCGCGCCGAACCGCGACAGCGGCTCGGTCACGCGCCGCATCGGCCGGCGCCGCAGCGAGGCGTCGCCGGTCACGATCGCGGTAAAGGGATGCGTCGCAAGAATGCCGAGCAGGAGGCGGGCGGAGGTGCCGGAATTGCCGAGGTCGAGCACGTCGTCCGGCTCGCCGAGACCGCCGATGCCGACGCCGTCGACAATCCACCGTCCGTCGGCCGCGCGCTCGACGCCGGCGCCCATGGCGCGCAGCGCGGCCGCCGTCGCCAGCACGTCTTCGCCTTCCAACAGCCCGGTGATCTCGGTGCGACCGACCGCCAAGGCGCCGAACATCAACGCGCGGTGCGAGATCGATTTGTCGCCGGGCACGGCGATGCGGCCCGCGAGCGGTGCGGGCGGCCGCTCCGACAGGAGGGGTCGAACGGCAGAGCGGGTTGCGTCGTCGGGCATGTCGCTGGCTCACGGATCGGGTTCCGGCGCCCTTGCCCGCACGCCGGCGCCGGGCCATATGCCGCTGCCGAACGCCGCCTCGGGGGGCGCCTCGATTTGCTTTTGACAGGCGCCGGCCTCTGTGGCAATGCCGCCGGCGGCGCCGCCGATCCCAAAAACCGCTGGGTTGAAATTGTTGAAGGAGCCGCCCGTTGGCCAAACCCGAATGGGGCACCAAGCGCATCTGCCCGAGTTGCGGCACGCGCTACTACGACCTGCTGCGTGATCCGATCGTCTGCCCGAAATGCGCGACGCCGTTCGATCCGGAGGCCTTTCTGAAGGCCCGCCGAGCGCGCCCGGCGGCGCCGATAGAGAAGGAAGCAGTGCCGGTCGTGGGGGACGAGATCGAGACCGAACTCGACGCCGAAGATGTCGAGTCGGTCGAGGAGGAGGAAGAGGAGGAGGTGCCGCTCGAGACCGGCGACGACGAGGAGGAAGAGGAACTGATCGAGGATGCCTCCGAACTCGGCGAGGACGAGGACGACATGGCGGAGGTCATCGACAACGTCGAGGAAGAGGAACCGTAAGCCGGCCGGCGCGCGATCGCCCGGTTGCCGCCGCATTTTTGTCCTTGCTGCGCCAGCCGAGCGTTCCTAACTTGCCGGCGATGCGTGTGACGGGGCCATAGCTCAGCTGGGAGAGCGCTACAATGGCATTGTAGAGGTCACCGGTTCGATCCCGGTTGGCTCCACCAATTAGAGGAAGGGCTTAGCCGGCGACGGCTAAGCCCTTCGGCGTTCCGGCGGCGCGGGCGTTCAGGCTGCGCTGGCCGCGACGTTTTTGCCGACGAGGCGGTCGAAATCCTCCCACATCAGCCGGCACAGCGTCGCTGGCGTAAAGCGGTAGCGGCCGACCGCGCCGATGATCTCGCCAACCGGCGTCACCTCGGCGGCGGAGCCCGTCACGAACATTTCGTCGGCCGTTGCCAGGTCGGAGGGCGGGATGTGGCGCTCGACGACCTTGATGCCGCGCGCTTTCGCCAGCCCGATGACGGTCTGCCGGGTGATGCCGTTGAGGAAGCAGTCGGGGATCGGCGTGTGCAGTTCGCCGTTGATCGCGAGGAACAGGTTGGCGCCGGTACCCTCGGCGAGGTTGCCGCGATAGTCCAGCATCAGCGCGTCGTCGCAGCCTTGCGCCTCGGCCTCGTGCTTGGCGATCGTGCAGATCATGTAGAGGCCGGAGGCCTTGGCGTGCACCGGCGCGGTGTTGGGGGCCGGCCGCGCCCAGCGCGACCACAGCATCTTGATGCCCTTGGCGCGCGCCTCCGGCGAGAAATAGGCCGGCCAGTCCCAGCACGCGAGCGCCAAGTGGATTTTCGTCTGCTGCGCCGAGACGCCCATCTGCTCGGCGCCGCGCCACGCGATCGGGCGGACGTAGCCCTCCTTGATGTTGTTGCCGGTGATGACCTCGTGCGTCGCCCGCGCCAGATCGTCCATGCTGGCCGGGATTTCGAAGCCCATGATTTTCGCGGAATTGATCAGCCGCTCATTGTGGTCTTCCAGGCGGAAGACCTTGCCGTTATAGACGCGCTCGCCTTCGAACACGCAACTCGCATAATGCAGCCCGTGGCTCAGCACATGCAATTTGGCATCGCGCCACGGGATGAGGCGGCCGTCGTACCAGATGAAGCCGTCGCGATCGTCGAAGGGGAGCGAGAATTCGGTCATGGAGGCGTCCTCGCCGCAGAATGGCCTGCATCGTTATATCCCAGAACGCCCGGCTTGTAGCGATGGTTGCTGGATAAGTCAATATGGCTGACATAAATGAGCGCCCCGGCGAGGCCGGCGCCGAGGCTCGGGTGGAGCGCGAGGAAGCGGTGCGGCAGGGCATCGAACTGTTGTTCTTCGCCTATCGCGACTTCACCGCCGAGCCCGACGCGATCCTCGAAGAATACGGGTTCGGGCGCGCCCATCACCGCGTCGTGCATTTTGTCGGCCGCCATCCGCGCATCACGGTCGGCGAACTCCTGGATATCCTGCGCATCACCAAGCAGAGCCTCAACCGCGTTCTCGGCCAACTGCTGCGGCAGGAGTTCATCGTGCAGCATCGCGGCGCGCAGGACCGCCGGCAGCGCCTCCTCGAATTGACCGAGCGCGGCCGCGAGCTGGAAGAGCGCTTGTCGGCGCCGCAGCGCGCCCGCGTCGGCGCCGCCTACAAAAAGGCCGGTATCGCGGCGGTCGAGGGGTTCCGCAAGGTCCTGCTCGGCATCATCGCCGACGAGGATGATCGCCGCCGCTTCGCGCCGCGGCACCCCGCCCGCAAGTAAAGACCGAGCGGCGCGGGATTGCTTCGCTGCGCTCGCAATGACACGCTCGGATCCCGTCATCGCGAGGGGCGCGGCAGCGGACGCCATCTCGGGTGCACTTTGCCCTATAATCCCGGCGATGAGCGACGCCGAACCTCATCTGCTGGTCGTCGACGACGATGCGCGGCTGCGCGATCTCTTACGCCGCTATCTGGCCGACAACGGCTTTCGCGTGACGACGGCTGCGGACGCCGCCGACGCGCGCGCCAACCTGTCGAGCTTTGCCTTCGACCTGATCGTGCTCGATGTCATGATGCCGGGCGAAAGCGGTCTCGATCTGACGCGCAGCCTGCGTTCGGGCGGCCGGCCGCGCGTGCCGATCCTCTTGCTGACCGCGATGGCCGAACCGGAGGAGCGGGTCAACGGCCTGGAACAGGGCGCCGACGATTACCTCGCCAAACCCTTCGAGCCGCGCGAACTGGTCTTGCGCATCCGCAACATTCTGGAGCGGCGCGGCGCCGCCGATGACGACGCCGCACCGCGCGACGTGCGCTTCGGCGCGTTCCGCTTCGATCTTGCCCGCGGCGAATTGTTTCGCGGCGGCGATCTCGTGCGCCTGACGGCGGCGGAAGCGGGGCTGTTGGCGATCCTCGCGGCGCATGCCGGCGATCCGGTGTCGCGCGAGGACCTGTCGCAGGCGGCACAGTTCAGCGGCAATATCCGCAACGTCGATGTGCAGATGACGCGGCTCCGACGCAAGATCGAGCCCGATCCGCGCTTCCCGCGCTATCTGCAAACCGTGCGCGGCACCGGCTATGCGCTCAAACCCGAGTGACATGCTGGCGCCCGGCGCCGATGCCGAGCCGGCCTCGGGCAGCCTCGACATCCGCCAGCGCGGCCTTCTGAAGCGGCTGTTGCCGCAGTCGATGTTCGGGCGCTCGCTGCTCCTGATCGTGATGCCGCTGGTGCTGCTGCAGGTCATATCGACCTGGATATTCTATAATCGCCACTGGGAGGCGGTGTCCTACCGCTTTTCGTCGGACGTCGCCGGCGACATTGCCATGGTCATCGACGGCCTGCGGCGGGCGGGATCATCCGCGACCGCGCGCCAGCGTCTGTTCGAGCGCGCCTTGCCGGAGACCGAGCTGAGCTTCAGCTTTCGTCCGGGCGCGCCGCTGCCGCCGCCGCAGCCCTTCGACGATTCGATCCTCGAAACCAAGCTGCGCCAGACGATGATCGCGCGGGTGCACCGCCCGTTCCGGATCGACGACCGCAGCCGCGCGCATTCGGTGCTGGTGGATGTCCAACTGCCGCAGGGCGTGCTGCGCGTTGACGTGCCGCTCAGCCGGCTCTACACGCCGACCACTTACATCTTCATTCTGTGGATGGTCGGCTCCTCGGTTGTGCTGCTCGCGGTCGCGGCGCTGTTTCTGCGCAACCAGGTGAAGTCGCTGCGCCGGCTGGCGGCGGCGGCGGAAGGGTTCGGCAAGGGCCGCCCGGTCGTCTTCACCAAGCTCGAAGGCGCCCGCGAGGTGCGCCAGGCGGGCGCTGCGTTCATGCGGATGCGCGACCGCATCGAGCGCCAGATCCGCCAGCGCACCGAGATGCTCGCCGGCGTCTCGCACGATCTGCGCACGCCGCTGACCCGCATGAGACTGGCGCTGGAGCTGATCCCCGGCGACCCGGTCGCGGCGGAATTGAAATCGGATGTGGCCGACATGGAGCGGCTGGTCAATCTCTATCTCGATTTCGCCCGCGGCGAGGGCACCGAGACGACTGTCGAAACCGATCTCGGACTGCTCCTTGAAGACCTGGCGATGGCGGCGCGGCGCGACGGCACCTCGCTCGCCGTCGCCGAGCCGCCCGAGTTGATCGTCGCGGTGAGGCCCAACGCGCTGCGCCGCTGCCTCGGCAACCTGATCGCCAATGCCCGGCAATATGCCGCCCATGTCTGGCTGTCGAGCGAGGCGGCCGCGGACGGCGTCGATATTCTCGTCGACGACGATGGACCCGGCATCCCGCCGGCCGAACGCGAGCGGGTGTTCCGGCCGTTCGTCCGGCTCGATTCGTCGCGCAACCCGTCGACCGGCGGCGTCGGCCTCGGCCTGACGATCGCCCGCGATGTTGCGCGCAGCCACGGCGGCGACGTTTGGCTGGAAGCCTCGCCCCAAGGCGGCCTCCGGGCCCGCATCCACCTGCCGCGGTAGGCGGCGCCAGCAGCGGCTCAGCGCGAGTAGTATTCGATGACGAGGTTGGGTTCCATCGTTACGGGAAAGGGCACATCGGCCGGCTTCGGTGCGCGGACAAAGCGGCCGCGCATGCGGTCGTGGTCGATCTCGACGTAATCGGGCACGTCGCGCTCGCTCGACCGCGCGGCTTCCATGATCAGCACCATCTCCTTGGCGCGCTGCTTCAATTCGATCGTGTCGCCGTCCTTCAGCTGGAAGGACGGGATGTTGACCCGCCTGCCATTGACCATGACATGGCCGTGGTTGACGATCTGGCGAGCGGCGAACGGGGTCGGCGCCAGCTTCATGCGATAGACGCAAGCATCGAGCCGGCGCTCCAACAGCTCGATCAGATTGTCGCCGGTGTCGCCGCGCCGCCGCACCGCCTCCTCATAAAGCCGGCGGAACTGGCGCTCGCCGATATTGGCGTAATAGCCTTTGAGCTTCTGTTTGGCGGCCAGTTGCGTGCCGTAATCCGACGGCTTCTTGCGCCGTTGGCCGTGCTGACCCGGACCGTACTCGCGGCGGTTGAGCGGGCTCTTCGAGCGGCCCCACAGATTGACGCCGAGCCGCCGGTTGATCTTGTACTTCGATTCCTCGCGCTTGCTCATCAGACACAGATCCGCTTTACGTTGTTGTTGTCCCGGTAAGGCGGCTCTCGCAGATGCAAAGCAGCCGGGGGCATTTCGCCCGCGTTTCCGGGAAGAGGGGCCACTATAATCGTCCAGCCGGCCAAGTCAAACCGACACAAGCTCGGCGGGGTGCCCGCGTCGCGAGCGCGCGGCGCGATCGGCGACGCCGGCGCTTGGTTGGAGGGCGGCCTCGCCGGCTGCCTCTTTCTGCTGCCGCCGCTGCTGGTGCTGGCCGATCGCGGCGCGGCGCCGCTGGTCGCGGTTGCCGGTCTCTTCGCCGTCGGGCTGGTCCTCGTTCGGCCCGGCCGCGGCCTCGCCGCGCTGCTGCCGCCGGTGGTAATCCTCGGTGCGCTGGTCGCGTGGGGCGCCGTGTCGACGCTGTGGTCGATCGATCCGGGACGCAGCCTGCTCATGGCGGCGCGGCTCGGCGGGCTGTTCGCCGCCGGTCTGGCGCTGGCAGCCGCCTCCGACCGCCTCGCCGCGCCGCGCCGGCTATTTGCCGCTCTGTGCACCGGCACGGCGCTCGGCATGGCGCTGGCGCTGTTCGATCTGGCAACCGCCGGCGGCGTCAGCCGCTATGTTACCGCGCGCCCGTTCATCGCGCCGCGGCTCAACCAGGCGGCGGCGTGGGCGGTGCTGCTGCTCTTGCCGATCGCCGTGCTGCTGTTGGCGCGCGGCCGGCGACTGGCGGCCCTGCTGGCTGCCGCCGCGCTGGCGGCGACGGTCTGCATGCTTGCCGACACGACGGCGAAAGTCGCGCTCGTCGCGAGCCTGCCGGTGGCCGGCGTGCTTTGCCTGCGGCGAGCCGCCATGGCGCGTCTCGCCGCGGCGCTGGCCGTGCTGGCGATCCTGACCGCGCCGGTCATCCTGCCGCAGCTGGCACGGCTGCCGGGTGTGTTTGCCGCCGCCGACGCGTTCAAGTCATCGGCCGGGCACCGGCTGCTGATCTGGTCGTTTGCCGGCGACCGCATCGCCGAGCGGCCGTTTCTCGGCTGGGGGCTCGACTCGGCGCGCGCGATCCCCGGCGGCAAGGACGCGATCCGCCCGGGGCAGAGCTGGCTGCCGCTGCACACCCATGACGGGCCGATCCAGGTGTGGCTCGAACTCGGCGCGCCGGGTGCGGCGCTACTGGCGCTGCTGGCCGGTTGGCTGTTTCTGTCGCTCGGCGAGGTGAGGTGGCCATCCCCCTACGCCGCGGCGGCGGCCGGTAGCCTCGGCGCGGCG
>DATJUL010000128.1:0-7350 GCA_035502295.1 Allostellaceae bacterium
GAACTCGACCGTATGAAGCTCGCCTATTACTCGACGCGGCGCGATCGCAAGAGCGGCTGGATGCAGCTGGAACTCGGCGCTCGCCGTACCCGGCTGGGGCTCGACAGCCGCATCGCCGGGTTCGACCGGCTGGTGCGGCGCGCCGCCGCGGCGGCCGCGGCGCGCGATCTCGAACTCAGCGAGACGACGATTGCCAACCTGCACTCGCTCGGCCTCGATTCGCCGCAACGGTGGGGCGGGCGATGAACGATCTGTTGCAGGTCCAAGACCTGCATGTCCGCTTCGCGACGCCGGGCGGCTTCATCGAGGCGGTGAAGGGCGTCAGCCTGCGCATCCAGCCGGGTGCGACCCTGGCCGTCGTCGGCGAGTCGGGGTCCGGCAAGTCGGTGCTGTCGCAGAGCATTCTGCGCATCCTGCCGCGCAACGGCGAGATCAGCCGCGGCGCGATCCGCTTCGCCGACCCGCGCAACGGCGGCGAGCCGGTCGATCTTACCGGGCTGCCGGCCGATGGCCCGGCGATGCGCGGCATTCGCGGCGGCCGCATCTCGATCATCTTCCAGGAGCCGATGAGTTCGCTGTCGCCGCTGCACACGATCGGCGACCAGGTCGGCGAAGCGTTGCGGCTGCACCGCAACGTCAGCGGCGCCGAGGTGAAGTCGCTGACGATCGAGATGCTGCGGCTCGTCGGCTTTCCCAACGGCGAGCGGGCCTGGCGCAGCTATCCGTTCGAATTGTCTGGCGGCCTGCGCCAGCGGGCGATGATCGCGATGGCGCTGGTGTGCCACCCCGCCCTGCTGATCGCCGATGAGCCGACGACCGCGCTCGACGTGACGATCCAGGCGCAGATCCTGAAGCTCCTCAGCGAGCTGCAGCACGAACTCGGCATGGCGGTGCTGCTGATCACCCACGACCTCGGGGTCGTCGCCAACATCGCCGACGAGATCGTCGTCATGTATCGCGGCGAGGTCATGGAGGCGGGAGCGCTCGATGACATCTTCCGGCGCGCTCAGCACCCCTATCTGAAGGCGCTGCTGCGGGCGGTGCCGCGCTTCGACATGAAACCGGGCGAGCGGCTGCAGCCGATCCGCGAGATTCCGCCGGGCGAGGCGCCGCATCTGATGGCGCAAGTGGCGGCGTGGCCGGCGGCCGCGACCGCGCCGCTCCTGGAATGCCGGGACATCCGCAAGAGCTTCGGGTTGCGCCAGGGCGGGCTGTTCCGCGCCGGCACGGGCGCCCGGGTCACAGCGGTCGACGGCGTCAGCCTGGCGATCGCGCGCGGCGAATGCCTGGGGCTGGTCGGCGAGAGCGGCTGCGGCAAGACCACGCTGAGCAAGATATTGATGCGGGCAATGACCGCGGACGCCGGCTCCGTCGTGTTCAACGACCGCGGCGCCACGACCGACGTGCTGGCGCTCGACGGCGCGGCGCTGAAGAGCTTTCGCCGGCGCGTCCAGTTCATCTTTCAGGACCCGTTCGGCTCGCTCAACCCGCGCATGCGGGTCGATGACATCATCGCCGAGCCCTTGGTCATCCACGGCGTCGGCAGCACGCGGACGCGGCAGGAGATGGTCGAGGAGCTGGCCGCGCTGGTCGGCCTCGAGGCCCGCGACCTGCGGCGCTATCCGCACAGCTTCTCCGGCGGCCAGCGGCAGCGCATCGGCATCGCCCGCGCGCTGGCGCTGCGGCCGGAACTGGTAATCTGTGACGAGCCCGTTTCCGCGCTCGACGTGTCGATCCAGGCGCAGATCCTGAACCTCTTGATGGATCTGAAGAAAAAGCTCAGCCTCACCTACCTGTTCATCTCGCACAACCTGGCGGTCGTCGATTACATCGCCGACCGCATCGCGGTCATGTGCGCCGGCCGCATCGTCGAGATGGCGCCGCGCGGCGTCTTGTTCCGCGATCCCGTGCATCCCTACACCGAGGCGCTGCTGGCCGCGATCCCGGTGCCCGACCCCGGCCACCCGCTCGATTTCGGCCATCTGATGCAGGGCCGCGCCTCCAACCCGGCGGCTTGGCCCGAACCCTTCTGTCGCCGGCCGCTGGCGGCGGCAGAACAAATCGAGGTCGGGACCGGCCACTGGGTCGAGGCCAGCGCGATGCCGCGGCGGCGCGAGATGCGCGCGGCACGCGTCGGCGGGCTGGGCTGATGCGCCAACCGGCGCCCGCACGACAGACTGCCGCGGCCGAAGATGAGCGGCGCGGCGCGGCGCTGACCCGCCGGACACTCGGAGCGCTGCTGCTGTCGGCGCTGGTGCCGGCGCCCGCCTGGGGGGCGCTGCTCGAGACGCCGTATTTCGGGCATCGCGTGAAGGCCGGCAAGCTGCCGCCGGTGGCGCAGCGCATCCCTCGGGCACCGTCGCTCGCCGAGCTCGAAACGCTCGGCCGGCCGGGCGGCGATCTGCATATGCTGATGGCGAGCGCGAAAGACACCCGGCTCATGGTGGTCTATGGCTATGCCCGCCTGGTGGCCTACACGCCCGCCCTGGCGATCGTGCCGGATATTCTCGAAAACGTCGACATCGCGGACGGCCGGGTCTTTACGCTGCGGCTGCGTCCCGGCCACAAATGGTCGGACGGCCAGCCCTTCACCGCCGAGGATTTCCGCTTCTGGTTCGAGGACGTGGCGGGAAATGCCAAGCTGTCGCCGGCCGGCCTGCCGTCGGCGCTGCTGCCCAACGGCGAGGCGCCGCAATTCCAGGTGCTCGACCCGCAAACCGTGCGCTGCGGCTGGTCGCGCCCCAACCCGCTGTTCCTGCCGGCGCTGGCGGCAGCCTATCCCTTGTACATCTATGCGCCTTCCCATTACCTGAAGAAGTTCCACATCAAATACGCCGACAAGGACAAGCTCGCCGCGCTGGTCACTCAGGCCGGCGTCCGCGATTGGCAGGCGCTGTTTTTGAAGCGCAGCGGGATGTACCACAACCGCAACCCGAAACTGCCGACCCTCGAACCGTGGGTTTTGAAAACCAAGCCGCCGGCAGAGCGCATCATCTTTGAACGCAACCCGTATTATTACCGGGTTGACGGCGCCGGGCATCAGCTGCCCTATATCGACCGGGTGATCTTTACGATCGCCGACCCGAAAATCATCCCGGCCAAGACCGGAACCGGGCAGAGCGAGCTGCAGGCGCGCTATCTGAGCTTTGACGACTACACGTTCCTGAAGGCCGGAGAGGCGGAAAACGGCTATCGCGTGCGGCTATGGCGCACCGGCCCCGGCAGCCAGTTGGCGCTTTATCCCAATCTCAACGTCGACGATCCGGTTTGGCGCAACGTGATGCGCGACGTGCGCTTCCGCCGCGCCTTGTCGCTGGCGGTCAACCGCCACGAACTCAATGAGGTCATGTATTACGGCCTCGCTCTCGAAGGCCAGAATACGGTATTGCCGCAAAGCCCGCTGTACCGGCCGCGCTATCGCGAAGCCTGGGCGTCCTACAATCTCGCGGAGGCCAATCGGCTGCTCGACGAGATCGGCCTCAAGCGCTCCGGCGATCTGCGCCTCTTGCCGGACGGGCGCACCGCCGACATCATCGTCGAGGATTCGGGAGAATCGACGGAAAAATCGGACGCGCTCGAACTGATCCGCGACTCCTGGCGGCATCTCGGCATCCGCTTGTTCACGCGGCCGATGCAGCTGACGCTGTTCCGCGAGCGGGTGTTTTCCGGCAAGACGCTGATGTCGATCGACAAGGGCATCGAAAACGGCTTGGCGACCGCCGACATGTCGCCGGCGGAGTTCGCCCCGACCAGCCAGGAGCAGCTGCAGTGGCCGCGATGGGGGCAATACTTTCAGACCAAGGGCGAAGCCGGCGAGCCGCCCGACCTGCCCGGCGCGATCCGCCTGATGGCGCTGTACAAGGCTTGGCTCGCCGCCACCGACCCGGCGCAGCGGGCAACGCTGTGGCACGCGATGCTCGGGATCTGGGCTGACGAGGTATATACGATCGGCACCGTCGCCGGCGTCGAGCAGCCGGTCGTCGTCAGCGACCGCCTGCGCAACGTGCCGGTTCATGGCATGTATAACTGGAACCCCGGCGCGCAATTCGGCATCTACAAACCGGACGGGTTCTGGTTTGCTCCCGCCGCCGCGTCGACGGCGTCGGTGGCCGCTGATGTGCCGCGAGTGGTGCTGCCGCCGGAGCAATAATCACGCGCGGCCGGAGTTTCGCCGTCCGCTCTGGGAAGAGAAAGGAAAACGCCGTCGATGCTGGGTTATCTCGTCCGCCGGATTCTGATCATGATCCCGACGCTGATCGCCATCAGCATCGTCATTTTTGTTATTATCAATTTGCCGCCGGGCAATTATTTTACGACCTATATCGCCGAGCTGCAAAGTCAGGGAGAGCACGCTAACATCGCAAAAATCGCCTTTCTCGAACAGGAATACGGTTTCAACAAACCGCTATGGATACAATATTTGTATTGGGCTGTCGGTCTGCTGCACGGCAACATGGGGTTTTCGTTTCTCTATGACGAGCCGGTGAACCGGGTAGTCGGCGATCGTCTGCTGTTGACATTTTTAGTTTCGTTTACGACGATCCTGTTTACTTATATCGTGGCGTTCCCGATCGGCGTTTATTCGGCGACGCACCAGTACAGCCTGTCCGATTATCTGTTGACGTTTCTCGGCTTCCTCGGGCTGGCGACGCCGAGCTTCCTGTTTGCGCTGGTGCTCGTGTATCTCGCGCATGTCTGGTTCGGCATCTCGATCGGCGGGTTGATGGACCCGCGCTACCTCGACAAGCCGTGGTCGTGGGGCAAGGCGTTGTCGGTGTTCGCGCATATCTGGATCCCGGTCATCGTCATCGGCACCGCCGGCACCGCCGCGATGATCCGCCGGCTGCGCGCCAACCTGCTCGACGAACTGCAGAAACAGTACGTCGTGACGGCGCGCGCCAAGGGCCTGCCGCCGCTCAAACTGCTGTTCAAATATCCGCTGCGGCTGGCGCTCAATCCGTTCATCTCGGATATCGGGTCGCTGCTGCCGCACGTGATCTCGGGCGCGGTCATCGTCTCGGTGGTGCTGTCGCTGCCGACGACCGGCCCGATGCTGCTCGACGCGCTGCGCAGCCAGGATATGTATCTGGCCGGGTCGTTCCTGATGTTCATGGCCTTCCTGACCGTCCTCGGTGTGTTCGTGTCGGACATTGCGCTGGCCGTGCTCGATCCGCGCATCCGCTTTCACACGGCGGCCGGAAGATGAGCGAAGTCGATATCTCCGCCGTCCCGGCGGCGCCGGAGCCCATGCGGGCGGTTGTCGGGCCGGCGGCCGCGATGCCGCATTACGTGTCGCGCGCGCCATTCGATCCCAACGCCGTCGATGCGATGACGTCGGTGCAGGAGCGCTTCTATCGCGCCCCGCCCGTCGTGTTGATGTGGTGGCGCTTCCGCCGCCACAAGGTTGCGGTCGCCTCGGGCATCCTGCTGATCGTGTTCTACGTCGGCATCCTGTTTTGCGAATTTCTCGCGCCGTACGGCCTCGACAGCCGCCATACCGATTTCATCTACGCGCCGCCGCAGGCGGTCCACTTCCTCTACGACGGCCGGCTCGCCTGGCCCTATGTCGACGGCTTCGACTATCACCTCGACATGACCGATCTGCGCCGCGTCTACACACCCGACCCGAAGAAGCGCCAGCCGATCCGCTTCCTGTGCCGCGGCGACGACTATGCCTGGTGGGGTGTCGTGCCGGGCGACCTGCATCTCATGTGCCCGGCAAAGGGCGGCCAGCTGTTTCTGCTCGGCACCGACCGGCTCGGGCGCGACATGCTCTCGCGCATCATCTATGGCGCGCGCATCTCGCTGACCGTCGGCCTCATCGGCGTCGCGGTCAGCTTTACGCTCGGCATCCTGATCGGCGGCATCGCCGGCTATTACGGCGGCTGGACCGACATGCTGATCCAGCGCGGCATCGAGGTCGTGCAGTCGTTCCCGCATCTGCCGCTGTGGATGGCGCTGGCCGCGATCCTGCCGGTGACGTGGAGCCCGATCCTCGTCTATTTCGGCATCACGATCATCCTCGGCATGATCGAGTGGACGCATCTCGCGCGCGCCGTGCGCGGCAAGCTGTTGTCGCTGCGCGAAGAGGATTTCTGCACCGCCGCCGTCTTGATGGGCGCACGGCCGATGCGCATCATCGGCCGGCATCTGTTGCCGAGCTTTATGAGCCACTTGATCGCCTCGGCGACGCTGACGATCCCCAGCATGATCCTCGGCGAGACGGCGCTGTCGTTTCTCGGGCTCGGTCTGCGCCCGCCGATCACCAGCTGGGGCGTCCTCTTGAGCGAGGCGCAGAACATCAGCGTCGTCGCGCTCTACCCATGGCTGATGCTGCCGGTCGTCCCGGTCATCCTGACCGTGCTCGCGTTCAACTTCCTCGGAGACGGCCTGCGCGACGCCGCCGACCCGTACCACTGATCCCGGCGCCGCCGCCCATTATCCGTCATGGCCGTCGCCGGACTTGATCGGGGATTACCTGGGTCCGGCGATTGTCGAAGCGGACGCCTATCGCGTGTAGGACCGGCCGGGCGGGTAGGTGTCATATTTCGGCAGGGCCGGGTCCATGTGGTCCCACGGCTGGGCGCTCCTGACGAAGATGTCGGCCTCGGGGCGGAACTGGGCGGGATCGTCCAATGTGCCGACCCGGAGGCCGACGATGTCGGGCCGTGTCGCCACTTGAATGTAAAGGGGCGAGCCGCAATCGCCGCAAAACCAGCGGGTGATTTCGTTGCCGCTGTCGGAGGTCGCGACGAAGCGCTTCGGCGCGCCCCGGGTGATGCGAAAGCCGGCGGAAGGCACCCGCATCGCCGCGACATAGGCGGTGCCGCTCGCCCGCTGGCAGTCGCGGCAATGGCATAAGAGCGAGAAATTCGGCGCGCCCGCCGACTCGTAACGGACCGCGCCGCACAAACAGCCGCCCGTCCGCGGCCTCTCCATATCTGCCTCCAACGTCCGCCATCCACCTCACAGTGCCGCGCGGACCTGCGGCATGACCTGTTCCGCGAGGATGTGCAGCTGGTCGAGCGCGAGCGCGTTCGGCATGCCGGGCCAGTGCACCGAGGCGACGATGTGGTTGACGCCGAGGCGGCGGTGGAGGCGGATCATCTGATCGGCGACCTCGGCCGGCGAGCCGAGCAGAAAGCGGTCCTCCAGCAGTTCGGCGAAACCGTGGTCGAAATCGTCGCCCTTGGGCATCACCCGGTCCTGCCCCCAGTCGCGATACGCCCGGTATTTTTCTTCGAGATAGGGCTGCGCCCGGCGGATCGCCTCGGCGCGGGTCGCTGCGACAAAGACTTCGCGGCGCATCGGCAATTCGGCCGGGAAGGGCTTCCCCATTTCGTCGAGCGC
>DATJUL010000129.1:0-3615 GCA_035502295.1 Allostellaceae bacterium
CGCGACAGACGCGCCGCCGGCGAGTTTGTCGGAGCGATGCTGACGCTGCGGCTGGCCCTCCTCGGGCTCGGCGCGGCGGCGCTCGCCGCCTATGCGCTGCTCGCCGAGCCCGACCCGCTCAGCCGGCTGGTGCTGCTGCTGCTGGTCCCCGCCCTGGTCGGCCGCGGCGTCGCGCTCTCGGCGCGCATGTATTTTCTCGCTTACGAGCGCATGGCCGATTACGCCAAATTCGTCGCACTGTTTCGCGGCGCCGAGGCGGCGTGCGGGATCGCCTATCTGCTCGCGGGCGGCGGCCTCATCGGCGTCGTCGTGCTGCACGCGGTCTGCTGGGTCGGCGAGGCCGCGTTCGGTTTGTCGCGCATCCGTTTCCGGCTGGCACGCTTCCAGCTCCGCTTCGCCTGGCGTCCGGCGACGCAGACCCTCGCCGAGGGGGCGGTGCTCGGCTTGGGGACGGCGGCCTATACCATCCTCGCCTCAGGACCGATCATGCTCCTGCGCCACACCGCGGTCGGCATGCCGGCGCTTGGCCAGTTCGCGATCGTACTGAGCTTGACGTTGACGCTGGTCGGCTCGGCGCAGGCGTTCTTCGCCGCTGCGCTGCCGGTGCTCAGCCGGTCGGCGCCAGGCGCTGACGCCGGTATCGCGTACGGCCGGATCGCGGCCTTGGCGATTGCCGCCGGCGCCGCTCTCGCCGCCGTCGCCGGCTGGGCGGTCGGCGCGCCGGCCGCGCAATGGGCGCTCGGCGCGCGGTACGCGGAGGCCGGCGCCCTGATCGCTCCGTTTGTCCTGATCGGCGGCCTCGTTCTGGTGCCGACGGGTTATGCCCAGACGCTGCTTGTCTCGGGTCGCCGCTGGCCGATTGCGCTGGCGGATCTGGCCGGCGCGCTGTGCCTCGCGGCGGCGCTGGCGCCGGCGGTCGCCGCCTGGGGGCTCGACGGCGCCGTGCTGGCGACGGTCGGCGGCTGGCTCGTCCGCGCGGCGGTCCTGATCGGCTGCGGCGAGGGGCAGGGCGCCCGCGCCCCGAGGCCGACGGCCGATGTCAGTCCCGCGGCGTGGTCCGATTGTTGATGATGACGCAGACCGACAGCCGGGCCGCCGCGCTCACCTTATCGTCGGACCGGCGCTCGCCCGCCTGGGTCCTGGTCTATGGCCTGCTGACGATCGGGCTGGTCGCGATCTTTTGCGTCGTCACGGCGGGGATCGCCTGGCGGCGGCTGATCTACGCGCCCTATGCCGGGCTGTGGCTCTTGCGCCTCCTGCCGCTGGCGCTGCTGCTCGCCGCTGCCGCGACATCCGCCTTGGTGCTGCGCGAGCTCGGGCTGGCGGCGCGGACGGCGGTCTGGAGCGCGCGGCTCGGCCTTGGCTGGCGTCGGCATTGCGCCCTGATTGCCGCCGCCGCGGTCGCGCTGTCGGTCGGCATCGTCTGGGTATTGCGCGCCTTTCCCAACTCGGGCGACGAATACGCCTATCTTTGGATGGCCAGAACCTTTCTCGCCGGCCGGCTGTGGAACCCGTTGCCGCCGATCCCCGATCTGTTCGCGTTGGCGCAGACCGGGTTTTTTGGCACCCACTGGGTCACCGTCTACGGCCCCGGCTGGCCGGCGCTGCTGGCTGGCGGCATGGAAGTGGGGCTGCCGGCGTGGCTGATCTGCCCGTTGGCTGGGGGCGCCCTGTTGGCGCTCGCCGCGCTGCTCGGGCATCGCCGCGACGGGCCGCTCGGCGGCGTCCTGGCGACGGCGCTGGTTGCCGCCTCGCCGTTCTTTCTGTTCAACGCCGCCTCCTACTTCACCCAGGTGCCGGCCGCCGCCGCGGGCCTGCTGTTCTGCTGGAGCGCCGGCGTCTTTCTCGAGCGGCCGCGACTGCGAACGGCGCTGCTGTGCGGCGCGGCGCTCGGGTTTTTGGGCGTGATCCGAACGGCTGACGCGGCAATTTTCGCGTTGCCGTTTGCCGCCGAGTTCCTGTGGCGCGCCGGGTTCCGGCACTATCGGCTGGCGCCGGCGATCACACTCGCCGGCCTGCCGTTTCTGGCCGCGCTGATGGGCTATTACTGGCTGACGATCGGTGCCGTCGTACCGCATCTCCCGGTGATCGCGCAGAGCGTCAAGTTCGGCGCCGCCGCGGTCGGCGATCGGGGACAAGCCGCCGTCGTGCTGCCGCGGCTGCTGCTCGCCGCCTCGCGCCTCGTCGCGCTGGCGGAATGGAGTTCGCCGCTCCTCGTGCTCGCCGCCGCGGCGGCGTTTGTCGCGCTCGCGTGGCGGCGCCGGCTGAGCTTTGTCGACCTGGTGTTTCCGATGTTTGTCGTCGCCTACCTGTTCGTACCCTTTGACGGCGGCAACCAGTACGGGCCGCGCTATTATTTCGAGGGCTTCCCCTGTCTCGTGCTGACCCTGGTTGATGGCCTCGTACCGCTGCTCCAAGACAAGCTGCGCCCGCGGCGCGCGGCCTTCGGGTGGTTTTCACTCGTCGCGCACGGCGCCATCTGCGCTATCGTGCTCGCGTTTCTGTGCGTCGGCATGCGGCGTGTCGTCGACCAGCGGATGGACCTCTACGATCAGGTGCGCGCGCGCCAGCTGCACGACGCCGTCATCGTCGTCCGGTCCGGCACCAGCGACATGTACAAGATGTTCCCGCCGGATCTCGTCCGCGACGGCATCGATGCACAGGGCGATGTGATCTACGTGCTCGACGTGCCGCAACAGATGGCCGGGCTGCGACGCCTTTACCCGCGGCGCCGGTTTTACGTCTACGAGCGCAAACCCGACCGCGCGACCGGCGCGCTGCGGCCGCTGCAGCTATCGCCGGCGCGGACCGGCGGTTGACGGCGCGGCAGAGCGGCGGCCGCGCAGCGCCTGCGGTATCCACATCGGCGATGGCGGCGCGGCGGCGCAGCGGCCGGCGCGGCGGGCGATGCAGATGGTCCCGAAACAGCGCAAGCGCCGAAAGCCGAGATCGAGCGGCAGGACGCGCTCGGTCGTGTCGTACAGCAATATGTCGAAGCCGGGCGCGCTCGCCCTCAGCTCGGCCGCGGTCGCCGGCCAGAACAGCGGCACCCGGCGATGCAGGCGGCTGTAGCCGCCGTAGCGCACCCAGGCGTTCTTGCCGTAAAGCCCGACGCCGCACAGACCGGGCAGATCGCGCACATCGGCGATCGCCAGGAACTCGTCATGCGCCCGCTGTCGCAAGAGGGCAAGCGTGCCGCCCGACCACGCGGCGGCGGCGGCGCCGCCCCACAGCGCGATCAGCGTCGCCGCCGCCAGCGCCGCGGCGACGGCTGGTCGTGCGCCGCGGCGGCGCAGCCATTGGGTCGCTGCGCCGGTCAGCTGCGCCAGACCCGATGCGGCGAGCAGCATCAGCAGTACGATGGCCGGGTAGATGAAGCGATATTCCTTGTGCGGAATCGCCGAATGCACCGCGACGATGACGAGAGCCGCGGCGAAGAGCAGCGGCAGTCGTCGCGCGCCGAGCGCGATCATTAGCGCGACGAAGGGCGCGGCGGCGAGCCAGACTCCGAGTTCGCCGGCGAGGTAGAACCACCACGGCGCGACGCTGAACCCCGAGCTGATGCCGAGGTACAGGTTGTAATAGAGGTTGCGCCACACCGAGGCGAGCGGATAG
>DATJUL010000130.1:0-2481 GCA_035502295.1 Allostellaceae bacterium
ACTTGCGCCGCGATGCGCGAGGCCGCCATCGACGACCCGCACGATGTCGAACGGGTGCGCGCGCTCGGCGTCATCGACCTGCCGACGCTGCAAAAGCGCGCCAACCTGCATTTCTCGCTGACCCTCGATCTGTTCGGCAGCGAGATCAGCACCAACGCCGCCAACGCCTATAATGCCGGCCTCAAGGGCCGCTTTCAGGAAGACCAGATCGACGACGACCATGCGCTGGTCGGCGCGACCTACCCGGTCCTGCGCTTGCAGGAGGGCCGCATCGTCAAGGAGGACGTTCCGGCGCTGTCGGCGCTCAACATGCGGCTGCGCGACGATTACGTCGGCGACGCACTCTCGGGCGTCGAGCGCTGGTGGAACCGCATCATCGCGCGCGCCGACTACGCATTCCGGCTGCGCCTGCCGCATGTCGCGTTCAACCGCCGGATCGGCGAATTCGCGGCGATCGAGGCCGACCCTGAGGGCAACATTCTGTCGGCGGACGAATGGCGGCGCCGGCGCGGCGAATGGCTGCCGTCGAAGGGCGACGACGCCTTTGTCGCGAGCCTGATGCAGCCGTGCCGCGAACCGGGCCAATTCGCGTCATGGATCGCACCGCCGCGCGCCGGCATCGACGGCAAGCCCGGCGATTTCGAATATGTGAAAATGCAAGCCTGACCGCGTCGGCCGCGCGCCGCTATTTGATCTTCGCTTCCTTGAAGAGGACGTGCTTGCGCGCCACGGGATCGAACTTCTTCAGTTCGAGCTTGGCGGTCTTGGTCCGCGGGTTTTTCTTCGTGACGTAAAAAAATCCCGTATCCGCGCTGCTGACCAGCTTGATCAGGACAGTATTGGTCTTCGCCATTGCGCGCCTCGCGGGGGTTCGATTGCAGGGTTGCCGGTCAAGATAACGTGCGGCGGCCTGCTGTCAAGGCGCCGCCCGCGGCAGCGCCGCCAGCGCCGTCGCGTAAAGCTGCGGATTGGCGAGCACCCGTTCCGCCAGCGCGAGGTCGATCGAGGGGCGCGTCGTGCGCGGCGGGCAGAGCCCGCGCTGCCGCTGCCAACCGCTGTCGCTGAGGGTCGCGCGCGCTTGCGGCGCGGCAAACGCGACGGCGGCCGCCTCCTGCATGCGCAGCGCGAGCGGCGCCGGGGTCTGCGGCAACAGCGCGGTGCACAGCGTCGGGACGACGCCGTGATGCTCGAGCGGGTAGCCGCCGCGCGCGATGAGCCGCGCCCAGGTCAGGATCAATTCGCCGCCGTTCGTCAGGGAGAGCACGGTCTGCACCGTGCCTTTGCCGTAGGACGAGCTGCCGATCACGACGGCGCGTCCGGCATCCTGCAACGCCGCCGTGACGATCTCCGCCGCCGACGCCGAGTCGCCGTTGATCAACACGGCAAGCGGCAGGTTGGGCGCAATTGCCTCGCCCGACGCCGCAAAATGCTGGTCGCTGGCCGCAATCCGGCCGGCGGTCGCGACGATCGGGCCGCTCGCCAGAAACAGGTCGGCGAGCCCTACCCCCTGCTTCAAGAGACCGCCCGGATTGCCGCGCAGATCGAGCACGATGCCGGCGAGCCGCCGCGTCGCCTGCGCGGCCGTCAGCGCCGCGGCTGCACGCGCCGCCGTCGTGCGGTTGAAGCTGCTGACCCGCAGGATCAGGATGTCGCCGTCGCGCCGTGCCGTCACGGTCGGCTCGCTGACATAGGCGCGGCGGAGCGCGACATCATGCGCCGGCGCGCCGGAGGGCGGGCGGATGCGCAGCACGACATCGCTGCCGACGGCGCCGCGCAGCCGGTCGCGCGCCGCCTCTTCCGACCAGCCGGCGGTGTTGGTGCCGTCGATCGCAAGGATACTATCGTCGGCCCGGATGCCGGCCTGCGCCGCCGGGCCCTGCGGGCTGACATCGGCGACGCGGAGCTGGTGGTCGCGCGCGTCGAGCGCGATGCCGACGCCGCCGAACCCGTCGCGCGCGGCGCGGTCGGCGCGCGCCGCCGCTGGATCGACATAGCGCGAAAACGGGTCGAGCAGGCCGGTGATGCCGGCGAATACGATAGTGTCGATTCGTTCAGGCGGCATCGCGCCGAGCGGCGCGGAGAGCCGGCGGGCATCGCCGATCATGCCGGCGACGAGACGGCCCCAGCCGGCAGGATCGTCCGGCGGCGGCATCGTGAAATCGGCGGCATCGCGGTCGTCGTAGAGCAGCGTCACGGTATCGGCCGGGCCGCCGGCCAAATGATCGGTGACCGCGAGCCGGCGGTCGAAGGCATGCAGCGGCGTCAGCCCCGCCAGCGCCAACCGCCGCAACGGCAGCGGCTCGACATAGAGCTGCCGGATATCGGCGAAGGCGCCACCGAACAGCCGCGCCTCGGCGGCGTCCGCGCTCGCGGCGCGCGCCGGCGAACCAGCCGCCGCCCATGCCGCCAGCGCGAGCAGCAGCCCGGTCGCGGCCGCGAGACGCGCCGGCGCGCCGGTCATCGGCGGCGGCGCGCCGGCGC
>DATJUL010000131.1:0-3151 GCA_035502295.1 Allostellaceae bacterium
ACGAAATCGGCGACGAGATCGGCGCGCAGCGTCCAGCTGGCGCGGAAATAGCCGAACACCCACGCCATGTTGGGCACGCCGGTAAACATCATGCCGCGATAGGTGACGGTGTCGGAAAAGACGAGCGGCTTGTTGTCGATCGCGAAGGCGATATCGCCGAGCGGGCTGAGATGAAACCCGGTCGCCGTGACGATGATGTCGGCCTCCAGCATCCCGCCCGATTTCAGCTGGATGCCGCTCTCGGTGAAGGTTTCGATCTCGTCGGTCGCGACCGACGCCTTGCCGTCGCGGATCGCCTGCAACAGGTCGCCGTCGGGGATGAACGCGATGCGCTGGCGCCACGGCCGGTAGCGCGGCGTGAAATGCGTCGCGATGTCGTAATCGGGGCCGAGATAGTCGCGCACGCCCTTGAGCAATTCCCCCTTCACCCGTTCCGGCGCGGCAAACGACGCGCGGGTGAAGAAGGCCTGCTCGTGCAATATCTTGCGGCGCACGATTTCGTGGATCCACGCCTCGTCGATGCCGAGTTGGCGCAATTCGTCGGCGATCGGGATCGCGTTGCGGCCGGTGCGGAAATAGGTCGGCGAGCGCTGTAGCATCGTGACCTGCGCGCACTCGTCGGCGATCGCCGGGATCAGCGTCGCCGCGGTCGCGCCCGAGCCGATTACGACGACGCGCTTCCCGGCGTACTCCAGATCCTCGGGCCAGTTCTGCGGGTGGACGATGCGGCCGCCGAAGCGCGCCATGCCCGGCCATTCCGGCGTGTAACCCTCCGAATGCCGGTAATAACCCTGGCACATCCACAGGAAATTGGCGGTGAACCGGAGGCTCTCGCCGGTGTCGCCGCGCCGCGCCTCGATCGTCCAGCTTTTGTCGGCGCTCGACCACGAAGCGGCTGTTATCGTGTGGCGATAGCGGATGTGGCGGGCGAGGTCGTTGTCGTCGATGACCTCGCCCATGTATTTGAGGATTTCGGCCGCGGTCGCGATCGGCGCGCCGGTCCACGGCTTGAAGCGGTAGCCGAACGTGTAGAGATCGCTGTCGGAGCGGATGCCGGGATAGCGGTGCGTCCACCACGTGCCGCCGAAGCCGTCCTGCGCTTCGAGCACGACAAAGCTCATGCCGGGGCATTGCTTGGTCAGGTGGTAGGCGCCGCCGATCCCGGAAATCCCGGCGCCGACGATCAGCACGTCGAAATGTTCCTCGTTGCCGGCGGCGGGCGCGGTGCGGGCGACGGGGGCGATGTCGTTCATCGGGTTCCGACCTCTGTTGCAGCCCGACAGATTATCCCAGTCTCGCGCTTGCTGCACTGCACAAATTGCGCATGCCGCCGATCACAGCGCGTTGCGCGGCCGGCGGCGAGTGGCTAAATACCAGCGGGTTGCAGGGTGCGGGGCGTAGCGCAGTCTGGTAGCGCACCTGCTTTGGGAGCAGGATGTCGGAGGTTCAAATCCTCTCGCCCCGACCATTGCGGGCGAAGGCCGGCTGGAGGGGGACGAGTGGCGCTGGCACGCATCTATCGCCCGGCCAAGACGGCGATGCAGTCCGGCCGCGGCGGGCGGGCGGCGAAATGGGTGCTCGAATACGAGCCGGCGAGCCGGCGCGAGCCCGACCCGCTGATGGGCTGGGCGAGCGCGCTCGACACGCTCAACGAGGTGCAGCTGCACTTCGACACGCTCGACGAGGCGGTCGCGTTTGCGACAAAGCACGGCCTCGACTACACGATCATCGAACCGCACGCCCGCACCCCGAAGGCGAAAAGCTACGCCGACAATTTCCGCTACGACCGGGTGCGCAGCTGACCGCGGTGGCGAGGCTGGAGCATATCGGCAAGCGCTTTGGGCAGGGCGCGCCGGTGTTGGCGGAGGTCTCGCTGGCGCTGGAGGAAGGCGGCTTTTATGTCGTGACCGGCGGCGCCGGCGCCGGCAAGACGACGCTGTGCGGCATCCTGGCGCTGGCTCTGGCGCCGTCGCAGGGCCGGCTCTTGCTGTTCGACCGCGACCCCGCGCGGCTCGGCCGCGACGGGCGCGCCGCGCTGCGCCGCGGGTTGGGCATCGTCTTCCAGGAATTGCGGCTGGTCGATCGGCTGAGCGCACGCGACAATGTCGCGCTGCCGCTGCGCATCGCCGGTGCCGCGCCGCGGCGCATCGACCGCGATGTCGGCGAATTGCTCCTTTGGCTCGGACTGGCCGAGCGCGCCGAGCGGCCGGCGGGGGCGCTGTCGGCCAGCGAGCGGCGGCTGGTCGCGGTCGCGCGCGCGATCGTCGCCCGGCCGCGGCTGCTGATCGCCGACGAGCCGCTCGCCGACCTCGACGACGCGGCGGTTCCCGGCGTCATGCGCGTCTTCGAGCAGGTCAACCGCCTCGGCACGACGGTGTTGATCGCGACCGCCGGAGACGGGTTCGCCGGCAACATCGCGCAGCTTCAGTATCATCTGGAAGACGGCCGGCTGGCGTCGGCGGGAGACGTGGCAGCGCCATGATCGCCGCCGCCTGGTTCGGGGCGTCCGCGCGCCTTCTGCCGTGGCAGCGGGGCGGCGAGTGGCGGCTGCTGCTCTGCGCTGTCGCGCTGATGGCCTATGTCGCCGCGCTGGGCGCGGTCGGGCTGCGCGTCATCGACCGGAGCGCCGCGCACTGGCAGCGCGCCGCCGCCGTGATGACGCTGGAAGTGCCCGCCAGCGCCTCGCCCGCACGGCTCAAAACGGTGCTGGCGCTGCTCCGGCAGACCAGCGGCATCGCCGCGGTGCGGCTGCTGAGCACGGCGGAGACGGCGCGGCTGCTCGAGCCCTGGCTCGGCCCCGGCGCACAACTCGACGGCCTGCCGCTGCCGCGCCTGATCGACATCCATGCCGATCCCGCCGCCGCAATCGATTTTGCGACCTTGCGCCGGCATCTCGCCGCGGTGGTTCCGCATGCCAGGCTCGACGCCGACGGAAGCTGGCGGAACGCCATGCGCAGCGCGTTGCAGCGCCTGCGCCTCGTCTTTGGCGCCTGTCTCGCCGCGGCGCTGGCGGCGATCGCGCCGGCCGCGCTGTTTGCCGCCGGCAGCGCCGCCAACGCCGACCGGGCATTGATCGAGGCGGCGCACCTGCTGGGCGCCGCCGATCGCGACCTGACCCGGCCGTCGGCGCTGCGGGCATTGCGCGTCGGAC
>DATJUL010000132.1:0-2544 GCA_035502295.1 Allostellaceae bacterium
GATCGCGACCGTACCGCCGTGCAATTCAATAAGGCGCTTGACCAGCGACAGCCCGAGCCCGGCGCCGGATTCGCGGGCCTGCGGATTGCCGCGCTCGAATTTCTCGAAAACCCGGTCCTGGTCGTCCGCCGGAATGCCGACCCCGGTATCGGCGACCGCCAACACCAGATCGCCGTCGCTCCGCTCGTCGCATCGCGCCTCGATGCGCACCGAGCCGCCGGACGGCGTGAACTTGATCGCGTTCGACACGAGGTTGAACAGCGCCTGCTTTAACCGCCGCTCATCCGCCGCGACCATGCCGATGCCGGCCGGGCAGGCGAGCGTCAGCGCCAGGTCCTGCGCGCGCGCCCGTTCGCGCGTCAACGTCGCGACGGCATCGAGCAGGTCGCGCACATCGACGGGGCCGGTTTCCAGCACCATGTAGCCGGCCTCGATCGTCGCCAGGTCAAGAATGTCATTGATCAGCGTCATCAGCCGCAGCGAGCCCTCGAGGATGCCCCGGCTGTAGTCGAGCTGCCGCTCCGACAGCGGCCCGAAATATTGGTTCGCCAGGATCTCGGCAAAGCCGATGATCGCGTTGAGCGGCGTGCGCAGCTCGTAGGAGACGTTGGCGATGAATTCGCTCTTGAGCCGGTCGGCGGTCTCCAGCGCCTCGTTGCGCTCGCGCAGCGCGCGCTCGACCCGCGCGGTGTCGGTCACGTCGAGACAGGTTTGCAGCAGATTGCCATCGGGCAGCGGCACCGTCGCCATCTGCACGACAGACCCGTCCGGCCGGTCGAGCTGACCGCTCCAGTGCATCTGCGCCGTGATGCCGGCGATGATGCGGTCGCGGGTCGAGGGCCAGTCGCCGCCGTCATTGTAGAGACCGCGGGCTTTTTCGACGATCTCGCCGACATGCGGCTCGCCGGCGAGATCCGCCTCCGACAAACCCCAGATCTTGCCGTAGGCCGGGTTGTACAATTTCAGCCTTCCGTCGCTGCCGAACACCGCGATGCCTTCGAACAAATTGTCGAGTGTCTCGCGCTGCACCTCGATCAGTGTGTTGTACGACCGCTCCAGGGCCAGGCGGTCGGTCACATCCTCGTAGACGAAAATCAATCCGCCCAGGGGATGCGGCGAGATCGACAGGCTCAGCGTGCGGTCGTCGGGCAGATGCATCAGCTCGCTCTGCGGTTCGATCAGCGAGGTGAACATTTCGAGCTGCTGCCGTTTGAAGGCACGGAAATCGGCATATTCCGGCACCCGCCGCAGTTCGCGCAGCCGCTCCAGCAGTTCGTCGAGCGAGGGTTCGCCGGCGAGCCAATCCTCCTCCATGCCCCAGAGCCGCGCGAAGGCCGAATTGAAAAAGCTGAGCCGCTTGTCGGCGCCGTAGATCGCGACCGCGGCATTGATGCTTTCGAGCACCTGGCCGTGCGCGTTGACATGCCGGGCCAATTCGCTCTCGGTGTTCTCGAGGTCGGTGTGATCGAGCGCGAAGCCGATCGTGCCGCCGCGCCGGGCCGGCGCCTCGGCGAGTTCCAGCAGGCGCCGCGAGCCGGCAATGACAATATGCCGTTCGGCGCGCTGCGCCGCGCCGTCGGCGGCCGCGCGGGCGATGGCCGGCGGCGCGGCCGCGCCGCCATCGGGCGCCAGCTCGGATGACTTCGCCAGCGCCGCCTCGCGCGACAGGTCGAGGGCCGCGGCAAAGGCGGCGTTGCAGTCGACGATGCGCAGCGCCGGGTCGCGCCGCCACGCCGGCAGCGGCAGCGCGTCGAGCATCTCGCGCAGCCCCGCGGCTTCGGCGGCCGCGGCGGCACGCGCCTGTTCGGCTTGCCGCAGCGCCGATGCGTCGGCGACCCACAGGACGCACTCGCCGGCGGCCCCTTCGCCCCCCGCGATTTCGTAGGCGATGCCATCGGGCGTCGTGAGCGCCGCATCGAACCCGGTGCCGCGGCGCCGCAGCGTCTCGACCGCGGTCGCCAAACGCGCAGCGTCGCCGCTGTCGAGGCGGGCGAGGAACGCGTCGTACGACAGGTCTGCGCCGCATCCGGGCAGCCGGCCGCAGGCCAGCGGACCGGACGCATCGCGCGGCCACCAGAAGCCGGCAACCGGTGCCGCGGACAGCGCCGCAACGAGGCCGGCACGGCGGCGCTCGGCGGCATCGCCCGTCGAGGTCGCCTGCCGCAACGCCGCCCGCCCGCGCCACCACAGGCCGGCGAACAGCGCCGCGACAATCAACAGGATTGCGCCAGCCAACGCGATCACGACACCCCGCCCTTCGGCGCGCCTGCAATCCCCAACCGTGGCGCACCGCGTTGCGATGATCATCGGGCGTTGCAGGCGAAAAGGAAAGCGGTGCGGCCGCGCCGCAGCGGCTCCCGACAGGCCGGCGGTTGCGGGTGCGACGGATCGTCGTGCCGTTGTGAGAATCGCGTCGTCGCCGAGGACCTGCCGCGGTCAATCGGCGGCGAGGAACGGCTCGACGAGGTCGAGGAACGCCTGCGGTCGTTCCGCGTGCACCCAGTGGCCGGCGTCGCCGATCCGTTCAACACGCGCCTCCGGAAA
>DATJUL010000133.1:0-6676 GCA_035502295.1 Allostellaceae bacterium
TGATCATGCAGCCCAAAGTGTACGCCAACACCGTACATATGTCAAGCAACGCTTCTGACTTGTTTCCTATATCTTGGGCGTCTGGTCTTAGCGCACTTCGCAAATCGAGGCGCATAGCGTGTATTATTTAAAATTATTTGAGGTAATCACAAAGTCCTGTTGTTAACGATTAAGTCCTCCCCGGCCGCGCCGCGATTTGGACTTGCTGGCGGCCGGGTCGGAGCGCCGGCGAATACTTGGCCGCCGGGCGATTACTCGGCCGGCCGCAGCCGGCGCCGGACACAAGATATTGATGCCGGGTATCCCCAAAATCCGGGGATAGCTCGGCGGAAAACCGGTGAGCGTGGGTGCGCCGCGCGCGCCGGAGCGTTCTGCCGAAAAAAGCGGCAACGCTCTAATCATAGGTCGAGACGATTTTTAGTGGCGGCGGCCCGGCGGCGTTCAACCGCCGGCGCGCGGCTTGCGGATCGTCGCCTTCAAGATTTTGCAGGGCGCTGCCGGCGGCTTGGCCTTGTCCCGGTAGAGACGCAGCATCACTCTCTCCCGGCGCTGCTCGTCCGACCATGCTCGCATTCCGCCGGTGCCCGAAGATGCGTCGCGGCATGGCGCTGCGCCATGGAATCTGTCACGCCATGCCGGAGGAGTTGATGGCGCCGGCCCGGTTTGGGTGTCCTGGAAACGGCACCGGTTTCTGTAGCAACCACGCCGAATAAGGCCCGAGAAACAGATCGCCGAGGGCGCGGCGCAGCAGGTAGGTGATCCGCCGCTGCGCCAGATGGTGCGGGCGGTCGTGGATCATGTGGCAGCGCTGGCACAGGCTTTTGAGGTTGCGCTGCCGGTTGTTGCGCGGATCATGATCGAGGTGCGCCGCGGCCAGGACCACCCGGGTCTGCCGGAGCTGGGCGGTTTCCACGAGATCCGGCCAGCGCGCCGGCCGGCCGTGGCCGTTGCGCCAGGTGCGATCGGTTGCGTCGAACCAGCGGCCATCCGGCAGACAGCGGACCGTCAGGCCATGTGGCCGGCCGCATCCCTGGCAAACGCCGGCGGCGCGCTCGAACCGCACGCGCCGGCTGATCTGCGGCCAATCCCTCGGATAAAACCCGCGCATCTCAGGTCTGATCGGCATCCCCGCCCCCGTTTGCCGCCTCGGCCGCCTGCTGGCCCAGCAAGCGATAGACGCTGGCCCGGCCAATCCCGAGCCGGCGTGCGATCGCCGCCTGGCCAAGCTTCTCCTCCTGCCGCAGGCGCAGCACTTCGGCGGCGTCGATCGATGGCTTGCGGCCCTTGTAGACGCCACGCGCCTTGGCGGCGCTGATCCCTTCGCGTTGGCTCTCGCGCCGCAAGTTCGTCTCGAACTCGGCGAAGAGGCCGAGCATGTCGAGAAACGCCTTGCCGGCGGCGGTGCCGGTATCGACCGGCTGGTCGGTCACCTTCAACGCCACACCCCTGGCCTTGAGCTCGTGCGCGATGTCCTGCAGGTCTTTCAGCGACCGCGCCAACCGGTCGATGCGGGTGACCACCAGCGTGTCGCCGTCGCGCAGAAAGTCGAGCAGCACCTGCAGTTCGGTGCGGCCGTCGCGACGCGTGCCGCTCGCCTTCTCGGCGCGGATCACCGCGCAGCCGATGCGCGAGACGCTTCATACCGACCGAGATCGCCATGGAGGCGCTCACGATGGCCATCGAGCGGCAACGACCGGCACCGGGCCTGATCCACCATTCCGATCGCGGGATTTTCAATATGCCGCCGAAGCCTATCGTCGCCTCCTTGCCCGATCCGGCATCACCCCATCGATGAGCCGCAAGGGCGACTGCCTCGACAACGCGCCCATGGAAAGCTTCTTTCATACCCTCAAAACCGAGCGCGTCCATCACCGGATTTACGCCACCCGTACCGACGCCCGGCGCGATCTGTTCCAATACATCGAAGGCTTCTATAATTCCCGCCGCCTTCACACCCGGCATTGGACTATCTCACCCCAGCGCCCGCCGAGCGATTGGCGGCCTAACCCCGTCGACTTTTTCGGGGGAAGATCAGCCCGCCGCGGTGCTCGGCGGATGCTTACAAATAACCCGCCGATCTCAACCGCTCTGTCGCCTAAGTCGGCGCCCTCCCCGAGTGCTTACGCCACAGACATAGAACGTGAGAAATTAGAGCGGCGCATCGACAACGGCGCGCTCCTCATCCGACAGCTTGGCGAGTGGCTGCCTAATCTCGTCGGCAATGGCGCGGCGGGCGGCCGCTGAATTGGCAAAGGTACGAGGCCGCACTCAAATTTCTATTCAACGCCATGGCGCCCAAGGCGAACCCTCCCAAGGCATTCTGTCCGCGCTCCACGTCGACAACGGCCCAGTCGCGAAGTCGGCGGTCTCCAAACGGATGATGGAAAGCCTCGGCGCGCGGCGATCCCGCACATGCCGGCCGGGTCTGACGGCCGCACGATGCCCCGCGCCAAAGGCAAAGGCTTGTTCCGGCGAAGGCCGGGGCTCCAGCGACCGTTCCTAAATCTGGTCTGACACTCGCGCGGCGAGAGCCGCCAAGCACGAGGCTCAGTGGCTCCACGACCAGAGGGAGACATACTCTCCAACAACCGGCCGCCGGAAACAAAACATCGGCCGGCTTTGTGCAGATGCGGGGTGATAACAGCGGGCTTTCGGCCAGGTTAAACCGTTGTTAGCCTTTGACGCCCGTCTGACGGAATGAATGCGACCCTCAGCCTACAGCATGCTGAGAGCGGGGCGTCGGGTGCCAGTCTCGATTGTTGAGCGCGATGGCCGCCTGGCGGTGAGCACCCCCTACCATGCCGATTTTCCATCCCGTGCCAGAATGCTCGGGGGGCAATGGGATGCCGGTCGACGCGTCTGGCTGTTCGATCTCGGCGATGGTGAACGGGTAAGGACGCTCTGTCGCGAGGTTTACGGCACGGACGGTGGCGAGCCCTTCCCGGCGGGCATCGGCAGCAACAGCCACCAACTCGCCGACGCCCCTGCTCAACCACATTATTTCGGCCATCGCGACCGATTGCGAGAGCGCCTGCTGTCGGCCGGTCCCGACAACCTGCCAGATTACGAATTGCTGGAAGTGATCTTGTTCGCAGGCCGGCAGCGAGGCGATGTGAAGCCCGTTGCGAAGGCATTGCTCTCGAAGTTTGGGAGCTTCGGCGCAGTCATGGCCGCGGGACGCGAAGCGCTCGTAGAGGCGGGGCTGAATCTGGCGGCCATCGCTGCAATCAAGGCAGCGCGGGAGGCTGCGCTGAGGCTCATGCACACTGAATTGCAACAGCGCCCCGTTGTCGGCTCTTGGGACCAGCTAATCAACTATTGCGCCGCGCACGTCGCGCACAACAACATTGAAGAATTTCACATCCTGTTCCTGGATCGCAAAAACGTCCTGATCAGGCATGAACGTCAGCAGCGCGGCACGGTCGATCACACTCCGGTTTATCCGCGGGAAGTGGTCAAACGGGCACTTGAACTCTCCGCGTCCGCGCTGATCCTCGTGCACAATCACCCCTCCGGCGATCCGACGCCATCAACGGCGGACATCAAGGTGACCCAGGACATCAAGAAAGCTGCCACTGCGCTCGGCGTGTCGCTGCACGATCACCTGATCATTGCCCGTGACCGGCACATCAGTTTTCGCGATTTGAAGCTGATCTAGGCCATGTTCGTAGCTCGGCTTGTTGCCGTCGTTCTGACGGCGAGAGCGGCCTTCGCTGGTGATATGCCGGACCCGAGACTGACCCCCGGTGGAGTGGCGAGCACCGATCGCGCCGAAGTTTGCGAGAGCGACGGGCTGCCAGGCAGCGCCTATAGCCGGGCGCACCGCGAGATGAACCAGCGGGCACGGCGGGCGGACTTTGCTCGGTATGGCATTTTGTGGTCGGATCGCGGTCGGTACGAGGACGATCACCTCGTGCCGCTCTGTCTTGGCGGCGCGGATGTTGAGACGAACCGATGGCCGGAACCGCGAACGGGCGTGTGGAACTCCTACGCAAAGGATGATCTTGAAGGCTACGCGTGCAAGATGGTCTGCGCCGGTCGTATCGGGCTCGCCGAAGCGCAGAGTTGGTTCTTGGCCCCGGCCGATTGGCGCGACGCATACCGGCGGATTTTTGGTGTTACGCTAACCCCGCGGTCATTCGGAGGCCGCTAGAGTTCGGGTCGCGTTCCGGCGAGCCGCCGTTTGCTGGAAAGCTTGCTGATACGTAATCAGCCAGTGAAGCCATTCGGCCATCGATGGGTCGCCATTCCGCTCAGCTTTCGCCAAGGCTGCTTCCCACCATGTAGAGTTTCCTGATTTCTCCGTATTCGGACAGGGTTCTCTTCGCCTAATCGTAAAGCTGACCGTTCCACGGTTCGATGATTTTCGCCCGCGGCTTCAGGTCGATCGTGGGCCGATCGACACGGCGGGCGACGGGCTGCCATTGCGCGATATATGCCCTCACCTGGTCGTCATTTTCCGGATCGATGTCGGAGAGCCAATCTTCTGCCATGTACGCCGCGGCCACGGCGACCGCCTCGGCGGCGCTATCGGCTGTGATGTCGCACGGGATCAGCGGAGTGGTCGCAGGATGCGGCGTTTTCCCGGCGCGAGGCACGGTCGTCACATGATAAGTCGCCATTCGATCCTCCGCACGTTACGGTGTCTTGTGCGGACTGGCGCCGATCCGTGGTGTCGGCCGATCCTCGCGGACCTGGAATGCACCGTCGCTGATTTCGACTTGTGATCCGACGCACCATCGGGTTACGAACGCCGCTGCGCGGGCAGCATCAAGAAAATAAATCGCGGCTGCATCGTTGGCGACACCGCGCAGCCCGGCCGGAGTCATGACCCATTGGTCGGCGCCACAATTCTCGTCAAGCCAAGCCTGCATTTCGGTGAGCCGAGTTCCGAGCCCGCCCGTCGGCACCCTGAGCTTAATCCGACACGGGAACCGGCGCTCGGCTTCGGTGATCATCAGCCTCGAACTGGCAGCCATTGGTGTTCTCTTTTTGTTTCCAAGCCAAGATGCCAGTCTCCTATCAAATCGGCAATGGTGCTTCGCCACGTCATATTCCCGCCCTGTGCAACGACTTCGGCAACGAAATCCCATACGACGAATATCTGCGCGCCTTCGGCCATTGCCTGCCGCAAATACTTGGCCAGCGCGCCCGCTTCTTATCGGTCAGGTGAGGGTCATCCCGAAAATGTAGTGCCTTCGCCGACCTCGTGGCGCACGGCTGTAGCGCGTCATCGCGGATTCCGGAAAGTCGGCCTGATTCGCCTGATCTGACGGAAGCGGGTTGATCGGCTGATCTGAACCACGCGCGGCTTTGGCGAAATCGATCCCTCGACCGCCCGCTCGGCGAGTTGCCGAACAAAGCAAGACGAGAATCTGCTGGCCGATCTCGTCGGTCCAACCTACGGGCCCGCCCCCCGCTGATCGGATCACTCCACGTCGCGTTAATCCGGGAATCCTGCCCGGCCCCATTTCGGGTAATTGCTCCTCGCCAAGCGGCTCGCTTTCGGCCCGATCGTGCCGTCCACCCCATGACGCTTTGGCGATTGCGCACGAGGTCAGCGCACTTCACCGTGATTCTGTTGCGATAGCTTTGCGGCGGTAATATCTCGGGGGAATTTTCTACCCCAGGGCGTGAGGGGGATTGGCACAGCCGGAAGGGAGTGCGGACGGCGAGCGGCAGTTAATAATCGAATTCGGGCGGCGTTTGCGCGAAGCGCGCAGACGGGCCGGCCTGAGCCAGGCCGAAGTCGCGAAGCGTCTGGGGATAGGACAGGCCTACGTGTCTCGTGTGGAGCTGGGCGGGGAGAATATCACGCTGGCGGCCTGCGTGCGGTTTGCGCAGGCGGTGGGGTGCCTGTTTTCACCGGAGTTTACGCCGCCAACCCCGCGCGACAGCCCCAGCGGCTTCACCGAATTCGGGCGGCATTTGCGCGAGGCGCGCCGCCAGGCCGGGCTCAGCCAAGCGGCACTGGCGGCGCGTCTCGGGATGACGCAGGGCTACGTGTCGCGCGTGGAACGAGGCACCCAGAATATCTCGCTGGCGGCCTGCGAGGCGTTCGCGGATGCCGTCGGGTGCACATTCTCGATGGTGTTGATGCCAAAGCCGCGCGAGCGCGGCAGTAAAGATTAACGTTAACGAGCCAAACCCGTCTATTACGTATGGAGAATTAATAGTCAGGTTCCGACGAGCTGCCGGCGACGGTGGCAGCTCAATTTGCCGTTACGCGCGCGCGTCGCAGCCCAAACCCGTACTAGCTACAAATAGCATAAAACACCGGACATCACCCTATATGCTGAAACAGCCGCTCGGCTGATGACCGCGATGGCCGCGCGAAGGCGTAAAAATTAACGCTTGACAGAGTAAACCACTGGCGCCCAGCCTAACGACGTAACAGGGATTAACATGAGGTTGCGGTGATTTTACCGCTGGCCGTCGTAACCACACTCGCTCTCACCTGCGCACCGCAGGTCGCACCCGCGACGCTGGCCGCAATCGCTCGGACCGAAAGCGGGTTTGATCCGCTCGCGATCGCCGACAACACCGAGCACCGCGCCTACCATCCGGCCGCAAAGCTCGAGGCGATCGCCTTGGCGGCGCAACTCGCCGCCGAGGGTCACGATCTCGACCTCGGCCTGATGCAGATCAATCAGCGGAATTTTGGGTGGCTCGGCCT
>DATJUL010000134.1:0-6444 GCA_035502295.1 Allostellaceae bacterium
ATATCCTCGATGTCGGCCTCCTTCCGCTCAAGGAAATCCGCCATTGTGTAGAAGTGGCCGGCCCGAAGCACCTCAGACCGCCTCATCTCCTCTACCTTCTTCTTGTCTCCGGTAGCTTGGTCCGAAAGCACGGCGACATGCAGCGCGTTGCCTGCAAAGAGCGCGACGAACGGTCTGATCTTATCGATGCCGCCAGCGGGGCACATTGTCCAGCGGGCATCCAGACCTTGTTGCCCGCGGCGCCTCAGCGCGTCCGACAGCGCTTGAAGGTAGAGAATGTCTCCGGGGCCTTCGACGAGCAGTGTGTTTTTGCCAATGAACAATGACTGACTGATTTCATAACCGAGCGCGCCTTGGAGCGGAAACAGGGTGTCCGGATCGCGGGTGAGGACATCTTCCCTGACCTTGGTGCCAATTGGCATGCGCCGCTGGCCCCTGAGTTCCACCTGATCCTCGACAATCCGGACGGACATCAAATCGTCCGGTGGTACCATGAACGGTGAGTGCGTTGAGTAAATTATTTGATGATGAGGTGCGAGCTTCTCCTTGAAAAAGCGCAGTAAATCAGCCTGTGCCTTGCCGTGGAGCGTCAACCCGGGTTCATCGAGCAGCAACACGACCGGGAGTTGGTCACCCTTCACCTGTGCGAACTTGACAAGAAACGAGAAGAACCAGACGAAGCCGGCGCTACGTTCCGAGAACGGGGTATCAACCCGATGAAGGGCATTATAGATGCGCGCCCACGCGACAGTGCCCGTGTTCAGAGGTGGCAGATCGCCGGGGCGTGACTGTTCAATGCGGACATTGACTCCAAGGTCAGGGTTCTGAGTCCAGTATTCTAGTATCTGGTCAGTGATGTTGTTAGACGCGGCCTGGAGCTTGGCGTTGAAGGTCTCATAAGTGGTGACGCCAGTGATCTCATTGAGTGACACGCCGGCATAATCCAGGAATTCGGCGAATAGGCGAATGCCTCTGTGCTGGTCGAGGTTGATCTGACCGTTTGCGCTGAGAGTCTTGACCTGCTCGATCTGGATGGCTCCTTCCATCCGGTCATAAGCAGCAAAATACATAAATTTCGGCATCGTTGCTCGAACCAGCGCACCCACCTGGCTTGTGGCCGAACCAACCCGCCCCAGGTGGGCCTGCATTTCGTTGTGCTTTGCTGTTGGCGATGTGAGCTTAGGCAACGCCTGAATGAGTTCCGAAGTCGTCTTTACGGCATGGAGTACCGACCGTTCCGAGGCGTCGAGCTTGAACTTGGAATACAGAAATTCCAGTGCGCTCTCGTGGTGGAGCGTTGCCTCAACCTTGGCCTCCTGCCCGTAGGCGCGCGATATGGTGACGATGTCCGAAGTCAGCGCACCCTCACCAATGGTCGTCGCGATAGCATCCAGCTCTGCCTTTTCCAGCTTCCAGGTCGTACTGATCGCAACAGCATCCCCGTCAGGATGCCGCTGGTCGTATTGCGTGAGCAGCCGCCGTGGGTAGTCGCGTTCCTTGTCGAGCAGAGCTGGCGTGGCGTCATGCGGGTTCAGTGCGGCCAGTGCCAGCAGGATGGCGCTCTTCCCCGCTTCGTTCTTGCCGACCAGGCAGGTGACCTGATCGATATTGAATGGTTCGCTGTTCTCCGCCGAGCGGAAGTTCGTGACGTGAACGGTCTTCAACTTCATTGGCGACCTCGCTGCGCTGAGGGCGGCGCACGGGGAAATCTCCCTCAGGCGGAACCTAGGCGCGAATCTGGAAGCAGCAACTCCACTGTCAAGCCCAATCTTGCCGGATATTGTGGTTGATCCGCCGCATATATACCAAGAGAAGTGCTATAGGAAGGCGACCCCTTCTGCGACAAGCGCGCTTGCGCCGTTTCAAGAAAGCCCGGTTCGCAGCAGGCGCTGGCATCAGAAGGAGAAATCCGACAACAGCCGGACGCCGCCCGGTGCGCCGCCATCGAGCGCGATCAGATGCTCGGGTTCGCTCAGACACCAGGCGAAGGATCCCCAGGCGAGGTTCGAGATTGTGCGCTTGAACGCCGGGGCATTGCGATCATGGAAGGCGGTGACGAAGGCGGCCTGGCTCTCCTTGAAGCCTGCCGCCGTCATCAGCTCGATGAACGCGCCGCGTCGTACATCGGTGATCTCGCCGGCGGTTGCGACGGCCTCGACGAAGACGATCAGCGGCTCCGCCGGCGCGAGATCGACCAGGATCGTGTCGGGCAGCAGCCGGTCGACTTCGATCTTGAGGCCGAGCGCCTGCGCGAGCTGATCGTCGCGCTGAATGACCTTGTTGCCGCTCTCCGAGATCCACAGCACGGCCGGGTCTTTGAGGAAGCGCGGCGCAAACACCTCGACCACCGCTTTCGTGATGACCGAAGACGGGCCGGCTTCCATCTGGCGGCTTTCGCCGTTCGGCAGCGTGACCAGCACGCGCGATTGTGCCGCCGTCGCCGAGCGTTGCTGCAGTCGCACGCGTGCCAGCGCGCCGGCGGAAAGGTGCTGATCCTGCCAGGCGGCGATCGCCGCATCGAGCGGCTTGCCGTCAAGCGCCGGATCGAACAGCGACGCGAAGGCGGACTGCAGCGCGTAGCGCCCGCGCGAGGAGGTCGTGGCGAGGCCCGGCCGGATCACGACCGCGCCCATGCGCACCAGACCGTCGCGCAGCGTCTCGTCGCGGATCGGCTCGCGCGTATTGTCCTGAAACCACCGATCGGCCGGTGCGCCGGAACCCGGCCGTTCGACCGCCTTGATGTAGCCCTCGCGGTCTTCGACAGCTCGCCGTGCTGCCTGACTGTCGCCCATGCGATAGACATGCTTCGGCGCCATCCACATGCCGCTGCCCTCGACAGCTCCGATGTAGAGCATGACGAAGATCGTGCGGGCCGCCATTTCGCGCGTGCAGTAGTTCCGCTGCGGCGTACCCTCGGGGAAAACCTGCAGCACCCGCCGATGAATTTCCCGGACGTCAAGCAGCGGAGGCAGCATCCACCCTCTCGTATGCCGCGGCGATGACGGCCTCAATCGCGGCCGGCGCCGCCCCGGTCGCAACCAGCTTTGCCACCCTCCTGACAGCGGCCGGCGACGGCAGCGGCATTTCCTCAAGCTCGAAGGCTGAGACGGCGACCGAGCCGTTGATGCACCGGAATGCCGCATCGACGGCCGCGCTGTTCAAGAGCACCGCGATCACTGCCGGCGGCACGCGCGGCTCGTCAACGATCGGCCGCACCATGTTGAGGTGGTTTTCGACAGTCACACCCCCGTGTTTCTTGATGAAGCTCGCCGGCAATTCGGCCGCGATCAGCCGCCGCGGCTGCTCCTTCGCCGTCGTCCGCTGCAGCAGCACGCAAGGTTGCGTCACGATCAGCCAGTCGTCTTTCGGTCGCCGCGCCGCGAACCACGGCGCATGATTGCGCTTCTCGCTGCGCCACAGGAAACGGCCGTCGCTCGTCACCGACTCGGCCCAGATCACCGGGAAATTCCCGGCGCCGCCCTGTGCCCGGAATTGCCCCTTGAAGCGGTTCCAAACCAGCGGTCCGGTCGATACGCCATAGCCGTAATCGGCAAGGCGATGCGGCATGGCGCGCAGTCGCGTCGACAGCGCCATCTGCTCCGGCGTCCGCGGCAGCAGCCACGGTGCGGCCGGCCTGGCCGGCAGCGAGAATGCGCCCGCGCTGCGCAAACGCACCTCGCCCGCAGCGCGAATTTCGATAAAGCCGACCTTTGCGGTGCGTGTTTTGCTGCGCCGGCGATACGTGGCGAGCATCGTTTCCTGCAGCACGTCGGCGAACACGCCGTCGCGCTCGCTGACAAAATTCACTGCGTGCGGACGGGCTTCGGCCGCCAGCAGCTCGCGCAGTGCCTTGTAGTAGAGTCCCGACAACATCGAGGTCGGCGTGACGTAGCCGATCACCCCGTCTTCCCTCGCCCAGCGCAAGGCGGCATCGGTGAAGAGACCGTAGAGGTTGGCGTGGCCGTAGATGCTGCGCCGAAACACCGCCCGGCGTTCGATCGCCGGCGAGACGCGCCCATACGGCGGATTGCCGATTACCAGGTCGTAAGTGCCATGATCCGCCGGCTTGAGGTCGAGACTGTCGCGCGTCTCGACGACCCTCGGCACCCCCCTGCCCGCTTCGCGCGCGAGGTCACGCAGCGCCAGATCGAGCATCGCCTGCGCGAGCCAGCCGCCGAACGGGTCGACATCGAACCCGCGCAGCCGCGCGCCGAGTTGCTGCAGAATGAAAACCGGGTCCGTCCCTTTCAAGACCGCGATCATCCGGCGCGCGATCGGCAGCAGAAACGCCCCGCCACCACAGGCCGGATCGAGCACCCGGCAGGTGCGCCAGTTCACACCCGCCGCTTCGCTCATGACGAGCAGCCGCTCGACAAGCTCCGGTGGCGTGTAAAAGATGCCGTGCGTCGCGCGGTACGCTTCCGGCAAAGCCGTCGTGTACGCTGTGCCGACGACATAAGCCGCCTGCTCAGCCGGCAAATCCACGATCGCGCCGCCAACACGCGCGGCCGCCGCGGCGGCATCAGACGACAAACGGGCCAGTTCCACGCCGTCGAGCGGAGGGAGGACAGCCTCCGGGTCATCCGCTCGTCGGCAGCCGCGAATCACCGCATGGGCAAAGCTGCGCGCGAAGGCCAGCCGATGATCCTCGGCGAGCTGTGAGGACAGCGACCGGGCAATGTCGTGATCGATCGGCGCATGGATTTCTGCGGCCGTAGGCCTCACTGCCGCCGATCGCGTTTTGACAATTTCCCCCATAGCCTGCCCTGGCCGATACCTGTTTGCGAACATAACATGAATCGTGTCAGCGCCAAAATAATGGCTTCGCGCCTCCTGTTGGTCACCAGCCGTTAAATCCCCGTCGAGCGACTTGGCCGCGCCCAGCTCGGCGCGACGCCGGTCGTCGTGGCGTCGGCACTCAATGGCGCCGATTTAATCCGACCCGGATGATCGCATGATCGCGCGATAGAGCTCGACGGCGCGGTGCAGCGCCGGCGTCGGCTCGGGCGGGTTGAGCAGCCCTTCGGCGACGGCGCGCTGATCGGCAGGCGACAGCCGAATGACGCGGGTGTCTTCGACGTGCTCGATGACGATCGTCACTGGCTCGTCGGCAGCGATGCCCATGCCGGCAAGCACGGCGGTGATCTCCGCCATTGTGGTTTCGATCACCTCCGCAGGGCGCGCTTCCCGGCCGTTCGCCGCCCTCGTCACGTGCACGATGATCGATCCCGGCTTGCGGCCGTCGGGGTCGATGCCCTCGCGCCGCAGCGCCTCGGCAAAGGCCGGGTCTCTGTCCGCACGCCGCTGCACCAGGTCAGTGAAACTCCGCGTCAGCGGCGCCCCCTGCCCTTCCCGCTCGCCTTCGATCTGCTCGACCCAAACCTTGGGCTCGCCGGGATCGACCTGGCGCTCGCCGCGCGCAACCGCGAGCGTGTGGTCCTTGAATTCCTGAAATGTCCCGCTTCTGCGCTTCACCGCATGCCTCGCATCGCATCCTGCCGACCAGCATCAACGCCGCATCGCGGCATCACCGTGCCGGCGTCGGCTCGAAGGAAATCCGCAACTTCATGCCGGTCGCGTGGGCGAAGCGTTCGAGCGTGCGCGTCGACGGCTTGACCCGGCCGCTTTCGAGCCGCGCGATCACCGCCTGCGTCGCGTGCATGCGCTCGGCGAGCTGCTCCTGCGTCAGGCTGGCATTGGCGCGCGCCCGGATCATTTCGGCGGCGAGCGCGAATTCGTCTTCGAGGGCGTTGTACGCCTCGACGTATTCGGGATCCTTGCGCCACTCGGCAAACGACTCCTCGACCGGGATCATCTTTCTGCTCATACGACCTCCTTGGCTCGCCGCAGAGCCAACTTGATTTCGCGGCGCGGCGTCTTCTGCGTCTTCTTGACGAAGGTCCGCAGGATCACGACGCGCCGGCCGCTCGCCGTCACATAGAGCGAGCGGGCAATGCCGTCCCTGCCCCGCAGCCGCATCTCCCACAGCCGCTCGTCAAGGTGCTTGATGTAGGGTTCGCGCACCCGTTCGAGCCCCATCGCCTGCACCAGCGCGACAATCCGCTCGAAGCTGGCGCGCACGTCGCGCGGCAGCGCATCGAGCTCTGCCTTGGCCTCGGCATTGACGAAGGTGAACGACCATTGCACGAGGCATTATATCTTTTTTGCAATAAGCAGGCAAGCCTTTTCCCCGCCTGCCGGCGGCAGCGGAAGGGGCTCCGCCCCTCGCACGGGCAAGGGTGAAGCGGGCCGTGGCCCGCCGGCGGCCGGGGTATCCCCGGTCTTCCGCCCCCCGGCTTTCGCCGGGGTTGTGCAGACCGGCCCTGGCGGGCCGCCCTTTATGGGCGAGTGATCCCCCTCCCCGGCCGCCGCCCTTGCCCTTGCTACCCCCGGTCTCGCCGACCGGCAGGAGTTCAGCAGCGAGCTGAACCCCAGCCCCGAGGA
>DATJUL010000135.1:0-8668 GCA_035502295.1 Allostellaceae bacterium
ATCGACACGTCGCATTTCGGCTTTCTGCACGCCGGCGGGATCAGCCCCGACGACGTGCCGGACGACAGCCTGTTCCGCTTCACGGTGACGAACCGCGCGCCGGATTATCATGTCGCTGACACGCCTTCCGGCACGATGTACGCCGCCTATCGCGAGGCGGCGCCGGGCAAGACCTATTGGCGCTTTGCCAATTTCATGATGCCGTTCTGGACCCAGACGCCGCAGGGCGCGTTTGCCTCGCACCTGCACAATCGCGCGTGGGTTCCGATGGACGACCATCACACGATGTTCGTCAGCCTGACGTGGAAACAGCACCCGCCGTCGATCGGCCCGAACAAAGAGGGCCGGATGATGCCCGGCTTCAAGCGCGTCTTCGATTATCTGCCGAACGAGACCGGCTGGTACGGCCGCTGGCGGCTCGAGCGGCGGGCAGAGAACGACTGGCTGATCGACCGCGACGCACAGAAAACTGGCGGCAACTTCAGCGGCATCGACGGCATCCACGCGCAGGATCAGGCGGTCACGGAGAGCATGGGACCGGTCACCGACCACCTGTTCGAGCACCTGGCGCCGTCGGATCGCATGATCATGGCGACCCGTCGGTGCCTGTTGCAGGCGGCGCGCGCGCTGGCCAAGGACGGCACGATGCCGCCGGGGGTCGATGATCCGCAGATCATGCACGCGGTCAGGAGTGGCGATTTCATCACCGAGGCTCGGCTCGGCTGGCGCGACGCCTATGACCGCGAGATGCGCGAAGCGGTACGCCCGCTCAAAATGGCGGCGGAATAACGCTCGGCGTCAGATGCCGCGGAAATGGCGGTAGAAATCGACGACCTCGGGACTTTGCTGAAAGCCGAGATCGATCGTCAGTTGGGCCGGGCGCAATCCTGAGAGGGGGATCGTTTCGTCGAAGTGATCGGTCACGCCGGCGCGCTTCTTGCCAGCCGGGATCGCGATCGTGACCGGAAACGTGCGTTTGCTGAGGAGCGCTTCACCCGGCCCGGTCACCGCGACAAAATAGTCGAGGTTGACTTCCGTGCCGCCGCCTGCGGCCGCGCCGCGCTCGCCGATCACGACGACATCGAGCGTGACGTGCAGGGCGCCGCCGGCAGCCTCGCATTTGATCGAGACGTCATCAAGAAGGCCGTAGAACGCGACGCCGATCGGCGTGCGCTCGCGGCCCGGAGCAAACACCGCGGTGTGCGCGAGCGGGCCGAGGATCGTCGCGGTCGGACAGGATGCGGCCGACTGGCTGGGCTTGGAGGAGAACGGGTTGAGCGACGACATGCTCAAGGACGGCGTATGGCTGCAGCCGGCAAGCGCCGTTGCTGCAATGAACACCGCTGTGCGCCGGGCAAGCATCACCGCTCGCAGCCGCCGCCGGCCGCTGATTCGCGACCCCAAGGCTAAAGATCCGGCGATCAGAGGTTCTTGTGCGTCCCGTCGCAGAACGGCTTGGTGCCGCTCGATTTGCAGCCGCACAAATATACGGGGCCGCTTTTCTCGGCGACGAACGCCATCGGCGTCAGGCCGACCGCCTTGTGCGAACCGTCGCAGAACGGCTGCTTGGCGCTGCGCCCGCAGGCACACCAGACATAGCGCTGACCCTGCTCGACATCGACACGGTACGGCGCCTTTTGCGCCGGGATTGGTGCTTCCGCCATGGTTCTCCCCTCCTCTGGTGCCGCGCCCGCGACCGGGCCGGACTTTAGGCGAGCCGCCGCTCGCGCACAAGCGGCCGTCGTCATTGCGGGGCGCGCAGCGCCGCGGCAATCTCGCCGCGAGTGTTGCGATCGAGCGGGATTGCTTCGCTTCGCTCGCGATGACGGCATAAAGTTTGAGGCATGGCGGTCTATACCGAAATCGGCGACGACGAGTTGCGCGCCTTCACCGCGCTCTACGATCTGGGCGAGGTTTTGGCGTGCAAGGGAATCGCCGAGGGGGTCGAAAATTCGAACTATCTCGTAACCACCGCGCGCGGCAATTTCATCCTGACGCTCTACGAAAAGCGCGTTGCGCGCGGCGACCTGCCGTTTTTTATCGCGCTGATGGATCATCTGGCGCGGCAAGGGGTCGCCTGCCCGGTGCCGGTGCGCGCCAAAGACGGCGAAGCGTTGCGCGAGTTGTGCGGCCGCCCGGCGGCGATCGTCACGTTTCTCAACGGCATGTGGCCGCGTCGCATCGACCCCCATCATTGTGCGGCGCTCGGCGAGGCGCTGGCGCGGCTGCACCTGGCCGGCGAATCGTTCGGGATGGTGCGGCCGAACGATCTCGGCCCCGCCGGCTGGCGGCGCCTCTATGAGCGCTGCGGCGCCCGCGCCGGCGATGTGCAGCCGGGATTGACCGAGGAGTTGGCCGCCGAACTGGCGTTCCTCGAAAACGCCTGGCCGCGCGACCTGCCGTGCGGCGTCATCCATGCCGATTTGTTTCCCGACAACGTGTTCTTCCGCGACCACGAACTCTCGGGCCTCATCGACTTTTATTTCGCGTGCACCGATTTTCTTGCTTATGACATCGCGATCTGCCTCAACGCTTGGTGCTTCGAGGCGGATCTGAGCTTCAACGTGACCAAGGCGCGCCTCCTGGTCTCCCGCTATCGCGCGGTGCGGCCGCTTGGCGCGGTCGAACTCGCCGCCCTGCCGCTCTTGGCGCGCGGCAGCGCCCTGCGCTTTCTCTTGACCCGGCTCTACGACTGGCTGCACCAGACCGCGGGCGCCCTGGTGCGGCCGAAGGACCCGCTGGAATATATCAGGAAATTGCGCTTTCACCGCGGCCTCGCCGGACCCGAAGCCTATGGCATCGACGCCTGAAAGCCTGCCCCGGGCGCGACCCGGGGTCGAGATTTTCACCGATGGCGCGTGCCGCGGCAATCCGGGACCGGGCGGCTGGGGCGCGGTCTTGCGCTACGGCGCCTACGAAAAGGAATTGTCGGGCGGTGAGCCGGCGACCACCAACAACCGCATGGAATTGTTTGCCGCGATCGCCGGCCTCGAAGCGCTGAAGCGGCCGTGCCGCGTCAGCCTCTACACCGACAGCCAATACCTGCGCGACGGCATCACCCAATGGCTGCCGGCGTGGAAGGCGCGCGGCTGGCGCACCGCCGACAAGAAGCCGGTGAAAAACCTCGATCTGTGGCAGCGCCTGGAAGAAGCCGCTTCGCCGCATGAGGTCGCGTGGCATTGGGTGCGCGGCCATGCCGGGCACCCCGAAAACGAGCGCGCCGACGCGCTGGCGCGCGCCGCGATTGCCGGCTACCGGCCGACGGCGTAGGTCTGCATGCCGCGCGGGTTGGCGCCGGCCTTGAGGATCGTGCCGTCCGGTGTCTCTTCGCGGGCGCAGGCGGTGAGCCGCCCGCCCGACCACATCTCGCCCCAGCGCACGCCGTGGCCGCGCGCCGCGAGCGCCGCGAACGTCTCTTTCGGAAAGCGGCCTTCGAGCACGAGCGCGCCGGGATTGGCGGCGCGGGGGTAGAACGACGAGGGGAAATGCTCGTTGTTGAATTCGGGGCAGTCGATCGCCTCCTGCAAGTTCATGCCGTGGTGCACATGGTGCAGCAGGAGTTGCGCCGACCACTGGTCCTGGCCGTCGCCGCCCGGCGTGCCGAACGCCATCCAGGGCTCGCCATCTTTCAGCGCGAGCGTCGGCGACAAGGTGCTGCGCGGCCGCTTGCCGGGCTGCAGCGAGGAGGGCGAGCGCGCGTCGAGCCAGGCGATCTGCAATCGCGTGCCGAGGCAAAAGCCGAGGTCGGGGATGACCGGCGAGGATTGCAGCCAGCCGCCCGACGGCGTCGCCGACACCATGTTGCCCCAGCGGTCGATGATGTCGAGATGGCAGGTATCGCCGGCGACGACGCCCAGTTCGCTTGTCGTCGGCTCGCCGATGCCGGCCGCCGCCGTCGCGTCAGAGCCGCCGACCAGCACAACAGGCTCGCGCCCGTCGGGCCGGCCGGGACGCAGTTCGAGCGAGGCCTGCTCGCCGACCAGCCGGCGCCGGGCGTCGTTGTAGGCCGGCGACAGCAGTGTAGCGATCGGCACATCGACAAAATCCGGGTCGCCGTACCACGCCTCGCGGTCAGCATAGGCGAGCTTGGCGCATTCGGTGACGATGTGGACAAATTCGGGACCGACCGGATCGAGATCGTCGAGACCGAAGCCCTTGAGCAGTGCCAATTGCTGCAGCAGCACCGGCCCCTGGCTCCACGCCCCGCCCTTGACGATCGTATGCCCGTGATAATCGTAGCTGAGCGGCGGCTCGACCGGCGCCTGCCAGCGGGCCATGTCGTCGCCCGTCAAAACGCCGGTGTGACGCCGGCCGGACGAATCGAGCACCGCTTCGCGGCGGCAGAAGCGGTCGATCGCGTCGGCGACAAAGCCGCGATACCACGCCGCGCGCGCCCGCTCGATGCGCGCTTCGCGGCTGCCGCCGCCCGCCTCGGCCGCGTCCAGCACGTGCCGGTAGGTCACGGCCAATGTCCGGTTGCGGAACAATTTCCCCGGCTCCGGCGGCTGGCCGCCGGGCAGATAGACCGCCGCCGAACTGGTCCATTCGCGGCGAAACAGCTCGGCGACAGAGAGGATCGTGTCGCGGATGCGCGGCACCAGCGGGTAGCCGCGTTCGGCGTAGCCCAGCGCCGGTTCGATCAATTCGGCGAGCGGCAACGTGCCCCAGTCGTGCGCGAGCGTCGCCCACGCGTCGAAGGCGCCCGGCACGGCGGCGGCGAGGAGGCCGGAGCCGGGGATCAAGTCGAGGCCGAGGCTCTTGTAATGCGCAATCGTCGCGCCCTGCGGCGCAACGCCCTGGCCGCAGATCATCGAGCAGCGCCGGTCCTTCGCGCTGTAGACGAGGATCGGCGCCTCGCCCAAGGGGCCGTTCAGGTGCGGCTCGACAACCTGCAGCGTGAACCCCGCCGCGACCGCCGCGTCAAACGCGTTGCCGCCCTTTTCGAGGAAGCCCATCGCGACCGACGAGGCGAGCCAATGGGTCGTCGCGACGACGCCGAACGTGCCGCGGATTTCGGGCCGCGTCGTAAAGCCGGGCATGTTTCCCCTCGCAATAGGATGGCCTCAGAGACATCTTGGAGTTTTGCGGACGGCCGCGCCATGCCGGCGTGGCCATCGGACGAAATTCCCTGAGAACAGGGAACCTGAAGGTCGCTGGTCAAAAACCTGGTTCGGGCGGGCAATTGGAGCAGTTCCCGATCGCGAGGCTGGCGCAACGGCGCAAACAGCGCCAGCATAGGCGATAAATCGCGTCGCGGGAGGGACCGGAGATGCAGGCCGATTACGTTATTGTCGGGGCCGGATCAGCCGGCTGCGTGCTGGCCAACCGTCTGACCGAAGACGCCGGCGTCAGGGTTCTCTTGATCGAAGCGGGCGGCCGCGACTGGAACCCGCTCATTCACGTCCCGGCCGGCTTCTTCAAGATGCTCGATCATGACACGCTGACCTGGAAGTTCCGCTCCGAACCCGATCCGGGCACCAACGGGCGCGCGATCAACTACACGCGCGGCCGGGTGATCGGCGGCTCCTCATCGATCAACGGCCTCATCTACATCCGCGGCCAGCCCGAGGATTACGACCACTGGGCGCAGCTCGGCAACCGCGGCTGGTCGTGGGACGACTGCCTGCCCTATTTCAAGCACGCCGAGCGCTGGGAAGGCGAAGGCAGCGAGGTGCGCGGCAAGGACGGGCCGCTGTTCACCTCGGCGATCGACCGCCCGCCGATCTGCGCCGCCGCGCTCGAAGCCGGATTGCAGGTCGGCCTCGAATATCGCGAGGACCTGAACGACCTGCCGCCCGGCCACGCGGACTGCATCGGCTGGTGCCAGCAGACCCGCGGCGGGCGGCGCCGCGCCAGCGCCGCGCGCACCTATCTGCATCCGGCGCTGAAGCGCCCGAACCTGCAACTGGTGACGCACGCGCTGGTCCACCGCATCGTCTTCGACGGCAAACGCGCGATCGGCGTCGAGTTTTCACGCGGCGGTCCCGACGGCGCGGTCGAGCGGGCCGACGCGCTCGGAGAGGTGATCCTGTCGGCCGGCGCGATCGGCTCGCCCCACATCCTGCAATTGTCGGGCGTCGGCGACCCCTCGCACCTCGGCACGATCGGCGTGCCGGTCGTGCATGCGCTGCCCGGCGTCGGCAGAAACATGCAGGATCACTACACCGCGCGGGTCTCCTATCCGGTTGTGGGCGCGCGGACCGCCAACGAGCGCTCGCGCGGATTGCCGCTGGCCGGCGAGGTATTGCGCTGGCTGATCACCGGCAAGGGGATGCTGACCTACAGCCCGGCGATCGTCGCGGCGTCGATCAAGGTGCTGGAGGAGTCGGCGACCCCCGACGTGCAGGTCACGTTTGCACCAGGCAGCTTCAAAGGCGGCCAGATCGGCGAACTCGAGGAAACGCCGGGTCTGAGCTCGGGCGCCTGGCAGATGCGGCCGTTGTCGCGCGGCTATGTCGAAGCCCGATCGAACCGGCCGGGCGACATGCCGGCGATCAACCCGCGCTATCTTTCGGAGGAAAGCGACCGGCGCGCCATTGTCGCGGGCTTGCGCTTCGCCCGCCGGCTCTACGCCGCGCCGGCGCTGCAGCAATTCGTTCGCGGGGAGACGCTGCCCGGCGCGCAGGTCCAGAGCGACGACGAACTCTTGGATTACGCGCGGCGCAACGGCAACACCTGCTACCACGCGAGCTGCACCTGCATGATGGGCCAGCACGCGATGGCGGTCGTCGACAGCGAACTGCGCGTGCGCGGCCTCGACGGGCTTCGGGTCATCGACGCCTCGGTCATGCCGGCGGTGACCTCGACCAACACCAACGCACCGACGATCATGATCGCCGAGAAGGCGGCGGCGATCCTCCGGAACGAGGTGCAGCGGCGAATGGCGGCGTGACAGCAGATCGCCGCGCGACGTGATGCCGCGCCGAGCGCCAGCCGGCGTCACCACGGCGAGCGCCTGCTATGGCCTGCGGCGGACGCAGCAGGGATGAGTGGCCTCGTTTTCTTCCTATAGTAGCTGTGGACGAGGCCGGGTCGCGGGACCGACGACGTGAAACCCGGCTGGCGAGAGCACCAAAAGTTGGGGTACGATCTCCGGGGGAGAGATCATGTCGCGCAGCGCGTCCCGATTTGGCTGGGGCTTTATTGTGATGCTCGTCGTCGCCGCAGGCATCGCCGGTCACGCGATAGCGGCCGACGCGATTACCGCCGCCAACGTATCGACGGAGCAACTGCGCTACACCGTGTATCATTCGATATTCGGTAATATCGGCACCTATACCAACGACGTACAGCGGAGCGGCGACACGACGATCGTCCGTACCACCGCGCATTTCGTGGTCAGGGTGCTCGGGATTGCTGTGCGCCGCGAGAACGACCAGCGCGTCGAACGCTGGCTCGACGGCCGCCTTGTGTCGTTCGTCGGCGTGACCCGAAAAAACGCCGACGCGACGGAGCTGCGCGGGGAGGCAGAGGGCAACGAATTTGTGATCAACTCGCCCCTCGGCACCGTGATCGCGCCGGCAAGCGTGCAGCCCGCCAACCCGTGGTCGGCGCGCTGCCTTCGATCGACAATAATGATGCGCGTCGACGACGGCGAAATCGAGAAAGTCCGGGTCACCGGCGGTTCGGTCGATGATCTCGTCCTCGATGGTCGGGTCATCCCGACCCGCATGTACGATATCGAAGGGAAGACGCGCTATCGACTGTGGTTCGATCGGCATAATGTCCCGGTGAAGTTTGTCGTCGACGATTCCACTGGAAAGATCACCTTTACACTGATGCGGTGATGGCTGGTGCAAGTTCATGAAGCAAGCGATGTCGGACGATGATGACGCCGCGATGACCGGTGCTCGCGCCGGCCGACAGCACTGGAGCGACACGATCGACTGGGACGCGATTCGATGCGACTTGGCGAGCGGCGCCTCCGACATGCTGTTCTACCTGGTCGTCGCCTCGTCGTTCCTCGAAGCAACGGCCGAGCGCTATACCGCCAACCTCGTCGCCCAATTCCGCGGCGATGACGAAATTACCGGCTGGCTCGAACAATATTGGCTCCCCGAAGAGTTGCAGCACGGGCGCGTCCTGCGCCGCTATGTCGAGGCGGTTTGGCCGGATTTCCCGTGGAACGGGGTCTACGATGCGTTTTTGGCAGAGTTCGCCGGCCACTGCTGCAGCGACGAACTTGAGCCGACGCGCTGTCGCGAATTGGCGTCCCGCTGCGTCGTTGAGATGGGTACCGCCAGCTATTACACGACATTAAGCCGGCTCAGCCCCGAACCGGCGCTGGCGCTGGTCACGCGGCATATCGCCGAAGACGAGATCAGGCACTACAAGCACTTCCTACGCTATTTCCGCCGCTACCGGCAGACGGAGCAGACGGGCCGGTTTGCCGTCGCCAGGGCGCTGTCCAATCGGCTGCGGCTGATCGCCGGTCAGGACAGCGCTATCGCGATGAAATACGTCCATCATGCCCATCACCCCGGCGAGCCGTTCAATCGGCGGGTTTACAAGCGATTGCGTCGCGCATCGCGTCAGCTGATCAGCCCGCATTTCCCGCATCGCATGTGCGTCGAAATGCTGCTGGCGCCGCTCGGTCTGCCGCCGCGCGCCCGCCGCATCGCCGTGCCCGTCGCCGTGATGCTCGCGCGACGCCTGGTACCCTAGGGCC
>DATJUL010000136.1:0-3152 GCA_035502295.1 Allostellaceae bacterium
ACGTACCGAACAGTCCGACCCGGTCGGGCCGGCCGCCGTAGGTGCGGGCGCGCGCCTTGAGCCAGCGCACGGCAAGGTTGATGTCGGCGAGCGCGGCGGGGTAGGGCGCCTCTGGCGGCATGCGAAACTCGATGGCCGCGACGAGGATGCCGCTTTCGGCCAGGGCCTTGGCGATAAAATCGTTGTCGGTGCGGTCCTTGTTGACCCAGGCGCCGCCGTGCACCTGCACCACGGCCGGGAATGGGCCGGCGCCGGTCGGTCGGTAGAGCCGCGCCAGCAGCGCTCGCCCCGCCCGGTGCTGGTATTCGACATCCTCGATCCGGATGTCGAGGCGCGGATCGGCGCCGAGCGTCGTCGTGGTCATCCCATCCTCCCGAAAGCGATACCGCGACTGTACCAGCACGGCCGCCCGCCCGGCAGCACATTGAATAGGCAGACGCTTCGCCGCGCCGGTGCAGACCGCTATAGTCGGCAGGCGATAGTCTGCCCGCGAGGGTCTGAAGGATGCGCGCGTTGAGGACACAGCCGGTGCGCCGGGTCGCGGCGAACCCGCGCGAGGCGAACGACAGCGCCGCGGTGGAGGGTTCCTTCGCCCGCTCGGCGACGCGTCTTGTCGCGCTGTTCGAGGCGCTGGCCAAATCGGCCGAGGGGATGAGCCTGGCCGAATTGAGCGCCCGGCTCGTGGCGCCGAAAAGCAGCCTCCTCGGCATCCTGCGCTCGATGGTGGCGGCCGGCTACATGGAGCACGGCCACGGTCTCTACCGGCTCGGCCCGAAATCCTTCCGGCTGGCCGCCGACATCCTGGCGATCCGCCGCTTCCCCGCGATGGTGCGGCCGATCCTGCAGGATCTTGCCGCGAAGAGCGGCGAAACCGCGTTTCTCGTGCTGCTCGACCAGGCGGCCCAGCGCATGACCTATGCCGACATCATCGACAGCGCCAACCCGGTTCGCTACACGGTGCCGACCGGCACGACGCGGCCGCTTTACGTCTCGGCCGGCGGCCAGATGCTGTTGGCCTGGCAGGAACCGGCGTGGATCGACGCCTATATCCGCGCGACCCGCCTCGAACCGCTGACGCCGCGGACGATCATCGACCCCGAAAAGCTGCGCGAGCGGCTCGCAGCGATCCGCCGCGACGGCTTCGCCGTCAGCCTCGGCGAGACGGTGCCGGGCGCTGCCGGCGTCGCGGCGCCGATCGTCAACGCCGACGGCACGGTCGCGGCGGGCCTGCTGCTCGGCGCGCCGATCGACCGCTTCGAGCAGCGCCTGCCGGAACTGAAGCGGCTCTTGCGCGTGGCGGCGGCGCGCGCCGCCGGCATCGCGCAGGTGCTTGTCGACGACCGAGGCGTCGTGGAGGATTGATCGAGGAAACCATCGGAGGAGCCATGATCAAGCGGTTTCACGCGCTCTATGTCGGCCAGGTCGAACTCGACCATGTCGGCCTCGACGGCACGCCGGCCAACGACCGGCGCTATTCCAACGAGCGGTTGTCGGAAGTGTTCGAGACCTCGCGCCGTGTCGCCCGCGAGATGGACGAACTCGGCTATTACTGCCTGTGGGCGGCCGAGCACCATTTCCAGCGCGAGGGCTACGAGTGCATCCCCAACCTGATCCAGTGGGGGCTGTGGCTGGCGACGCAGACGCACCGGCTCAAATTCGGCTGCGGCTTCAACATCCTGCCGATGTGGCATCCGATCCGCCTCGCCGAGGACTATGCGATGGCCGACATCGTGACCGACGGCCGCATCGTCATGGGGGTCGGGCGCGGCTACCACACCCGCGAAGTCGAGACGCTCGGCGGCCCGCTGCTCGACACGGCCGCCAACCGCGAAATCTTCGAGGAAGGGCTGCAGCTCCTGCTGAAATGCTTCAACGAGGAGGAATTCCATCATAAGGGCAAATATTTCGACTGCCCGCCGCCGGTGCCCTATCGCGGCTATGACCTCAAGAACATCACGCTGGTGCCGCGGCCGAAGCACCTGCCGGTCGACATCTGGATGCCGATCGCCAGCGGCCGCACGATCGACCTGATGGCGCAGCAGGGCCTCAAGGCAATGGTGACGCTGAACGGCGAAAAAATTCTCGACGATGTCGTGCGCGCGTTCCATGCGGCCTGCCATCGCCACGACCGGCCGGTCGCGCTCGGCCAGGACATGATCTGGGGCGCCGGCATCTATCTCGCCGACAGCCGGGAAGAGGCGATCCGCCGCTTGGAGCCGGCCCATGACGAGCGCTTCAAGTGGTTCGCGCCGTTCGGCTTTGTGCGCTACGCCGACGAGGAGGGCCGCACCTGGGGCACGCCCGGCGCGCCGACGACCGTGCCCAGCCTGCGCGAAGGCGTCAAGCAGAAGGCGTGGTTCTGCGGCCGGCCCGACGAGGTCATCGCCGGCATCAAGTCGATCGAAGCCAAGTATCCCGGCCTCGAGGATTTCATGATCCACTGGGCCGAGGGCCTGCCGCCGGCCGAATTCATCGCGCAGTTGCGCTGGTTCGCGCGCGACGTGATGCCGGCGTTCAACTGCGGCTGAAAAGACGGTATGGATCCGGCAGCCCTCACGACGCTTACCCGGCTTTCGCCTGGCGAAGGCCGGGGTCCACCCTTCCGGTTCGGTCGGCAGAACGGGTGGGTGCCGGTCCGGGCTTGCGCCGGGGACAGCGGGAAGAGACCGAGGTGACAGCACCTCTGCTTGAGGCGCGGGGTCAATCGATTGCATGGAATGGCGCGATGTCGGGTTTGTGCTGCGGGCGCGACGGCACGGCGAAACGGCGCTGATTGCCGAACTGTTGACCCGCGAGCACGGCCGCCACGTCGGCCTCGTGCGCGGCGGGCAGTCGCCGCGCCGCCGCGCCCTTCTGCAGCCGGGAAACGCGGTCGCCGCGACCTGGCGCGGTCGGCTCGCGGAGCATTTGGGCACGTTCGACTGCGAACTCGCCGAGGCGTACGCCGCCCGCTTCATCGACGACCCCGACCGGCTCGCCGCGCTTAATGCCGCCACGGCGCTGCTCGCCGCGGCGCTGCCCGAACGCGAGCCGCACGCCGATGTCCATGCGTCGTTCGCCGCGCTGCTGGCGGCGCTCGATTCGGCGCCGGACTGGGCCGCGACCTACGTCCTCTGGGAATGCGGCCTGTTGGCGGCACTCGGGTTCGGGCT
>DATJUL010000137.1:0-2581 GCA_035502295.1 Allostellaceae bacterium
CGAGCCGCGCTCGCCGTCGAGCCGCGGCCCGCCAGTGCCGAGCGTGGGGAGCTTCAACTCAGTACGGCCGGTCGCCTGCGACGGTGACGCGGTTGCCCGAGCGGGTGTGCGGCCAGTAATCCCACATCGCGTGATGCTGCACGCAACGGTTGTCCCAGAACGCGATCGAGTTTTCGCGCCAGCGGAATCGGCACTGAAACAACGGGTTGGCCATGTGCTTGTAGAGATATTGCAGGACGCCGGTACTCTCGTCGCGCGGGATGCCATTGATGTAGCGGGTGAACCCTTCGTTGACGTAGAGCGCCTTCCTGCCGGTCACCGGATGGGTGCGGATGATCGGGTGGTCGGCGAAGGGGTAGCGCTCCTTGTCCTTGACGCCGTAATTGGCGTATTGGCCGCGGTAATGCTCGCCGTCGTGCCGCGCCGTCAGGCCCTCAAGATAGGTCTTCATGCGGTCGCTCAGCGCCTCGTAGGCGGCGTACATGTTGGCAAACAACGTGTCGCCGCCGCGCGGCGGGCAGGTGCGGATATAGAGGATCGACCCCATCGGCGGCTCGGGGTCGCACGACACGTCGGTGTGCCAGCCCTCGCCGTTGGCACGCGGGGAATCCTTGTCGGCATGGATGATCATCAGCTCCGGGTGACCGGGTTCCGAGGGCGCGGCCGGATGCAGGTGCAGGTCGCCGAAGCGGCGGCCGAAATCGAGGTGCTGCTCTTGCGAGAGATGCTGGTCGCGGAAGAAGATGACGAGGTTTTCCGCCAGCGCGCGGTGGAGTTCATCCATCTGGCGGTTCGAGATGTCGCGCAGATCGATGCCGCCCACTTCGCCGCCGATGATCGGCGTCAATTTGTCGACGGTGATCGTCTCGTAGGGCGCCGCCTCGTCGGGCGCATATTTGAGGCGCGGGCCGTTGCGGCTGCGCAATGAACTCATCATGGCCGATTCCTCCGTCAGGCGTCGCGCAGCCCCGATGCTACCACAAAATCGCAGTCGCGACGGAGATGTCGAGCCAGCCATGCGGGCGGATTAGGGTGACGATCGCGGCGTCGGTTGCCGGCGTTGCCGATGCGCCGCGGGGATGATACTCAGGCCTCGGGCATCGGGATCGGACCCGCGGCGTTGGCCTCACGATGGAGCGACGGCCGCATCCCGGTGCGCAGCGCGAAGGATGAGGGCGTTTTCGATGAGCGAGCCGGAAACGGCGAAGCGGCTGTCCCTGATGCAATCCTCCGCGCGCGCGCCCGCGGCGCTGATCGCGAGCGAATCCCCGCCGCTGTTTGTGCTTGTGCTGGGGATGCACCGCAGCGGCACCTCGATGTGCTCGCACATCCTGGGGGCGCTTGGTGTCGATATGTCCGACGACATCGAGGTGAACCGCAGTAATGCCAAGGGCAATTGGGAACGCCCCGACATCGTGCGCCGCCACGACGCGGTGTTGCGGCTGTTCGGCCGCGCCTACGAGGCGCCGCTGCACGATTTGCAATTGCCGACCGCCTGGTGGGCTGAGCCGCGCGTCCGCGCCATTCAACAAGAGATCACCGAATGCCTGAGGCTCCGCATGCGCGGCGCGGCGGCCTTCGGCTTCAAGGATCCGCGAACCGCCCGCCTGTTGCCGATGTGGCACCAGATTCTGCGGGATCTCGGGGTCAACCCAAAGATCGTCTTGTGTCTGCGCAATCCTGCCCATGTCGCCCGCTCGCTGCAGCAGCGAGACAGCCTCGATCCGGAAATCGGCGAGTACCGCTGGCTCGGTTACATGGTCGAAATTTTTCGCAACCTGCGCAGTTATGAAGTATGCACGATCGAATACGAACATTGGTTTGATGATGGCGCCGATAATCTGGGTAAGCTGATCGACTTCCTCGCCCTCGATCTGCACCAATCCAAGGCAGACCTGAATCTGACCATTGCCGAAATCGTCGATCGTGAGTTGCGCCATCACCGCGACGCGGCGGCCGAGCCACGCCAGCCGCTGGTTCGTTCGTTCTACAAGCTGGTGCGCCGGGCCGGCGAGGACCCGGCGGCGCGGGAGGCGATCGGCTATATCGTCAACCAGTATGTCACGTTCCGGCAACTGCAGCGGCCGTTCGAGCGGGCGTTTGAGCAACTCGCCGCGGCCAGCGTGCAGTTCGAGGCCGCCTGGCGCCGAGTGCCGAGCCTGGAGTCGGCGATCGAAGAGCGCGGCGCGGCCTTGGCCGCGGTCGAGACGGAACTGGCGGCGCTGCGCGGCCAACTGGCCGAGCGTGACGTCGCGCTCGCCGCGGCCGACGCCGAGCTTCGCTCGCTGCGCGATGAGCTGGCCGGCCGGAATGGGCAGCTCGACGAGGCGTCAGCACGCAACGCCGCACCTCGCCGCGATCGTAGAGCCGGAGTGGCGTAATATTGAACCCGGCAATCCACGGATCAGCGTGGGGATCACCGGGACAAGCCCGGTGATGACGAGTAGCGTGGGCGCGATGTGAGCAACGGAAGGACCTTTGGCGGTGGCGGAACGCATTTTCGACGGGCTCCTCGTCATCGACTGCGCCAGCTTTATCGCCGGGCCGGCGGCGGCGACGGTCATGTCGGATTTCGGCGCCG
>DATJUL010000138.1:0-4575 GCA_035502295.1 Allostellaceae bacterium
CTTTATGGCGCGGCTCGCGGCCGATCCCTTCGCCGGCCTCGTCTTCTTCCCGAGCGACCGGCGATGGCTGTATGGCGCCGCGGCGACAGGCAGCGGCATTTCGGTCAGCGCGGCCGCGCTCTTTGCCGCCGAAGGCCGCGCCGGTATCGCCCGCGCCCTGGCGCTGCCGCACGAAGCGTCGGCACGCGCCATGCTGAGTCGCGGCATCGCTGCGGAATCCGCGACGTCAGTGGTGCCGGCGTCGGCATTCCCGGCCGAATGGGCGGCAGCACGCCTGTGGGAAGCGGCGGTCCCGGCGGAATGGCTGGGCGCCGCGGACGGCGTCGCGGCGACGCCGGCCGAGGCGCTGGCGGCACTCGCTGGGGGCGCCGTCATCGCGGTCGAGAATGCCGGCGCCCTGTCGCTGGTCGCCGCCGCCGCTGCCGCGCTGCCGCTCGAATGGCAAGAGGCGGCGCGGCCCGTGCCGGTTGCGCGCCTCTTGGTCTCGCCCGGCCGCCTGCGCATCCTCTCGGCCCCCGCACGGCGGCGCCTCTTGGCGAGTGCGGGCCGGCTGCGAACCCTGAAACCCGTGGACCGATAACATCATGCGCCTCGCGACCCCGTTCGACCCGATCGAACCCGGCGAATTCGATTATTTCGCCTTCGACTTCACCGCCGACGTCGGCACCGCGACGATCGTCGCGACGAGCTGGAGCTGCGAGTTGTCCGGCTTCGGCACCGCCGGCGATCCGGCGCCCGCGCAGCGCATCGTGTCCGCGGCGCCGCAGACCGAGATCGCGCTGCGCTCGCCGCTCGACGGGACGCTCTGGACCAAGAGCGGCTTTTTTTCCGTGGCGCTGGTCGGCGGCATGCCGCTGTCGGCGTCCGGCGGCACCTACATCCTCGAAGCGACCGCGATGCTCTCGGACGGGCGCACGCTGAAGCTCAACGCGAGCGTCCTGTGCAAGGCGCCGGGGCCGTAATCCGATGCCCGGCACGATTGCGCCGATCGGGGTCGGCACGGCGACGCTCTACAACCGGCTCGCCTCGGCCGGCGCGCCGCTGTTCGAGCAATTGGCCGACCCCGGCGATACCAACCCGCCACTTGCCTTCGAGCCGCCCGCTTCGCTCGCCGGCGGTGCCCAGCCGGCGCTGTGGATCGTCGCGACCGGCGGCGCCCTGTGGGGCGGCTGCCTCGCCTTCGTCTCGACCGACGGCGATACCTATGCGCCGGTCGGGCCGATCTATGCCGGGGCGCGCCAGGGCGTCTTGACCGCGCCGCTGCCCGCCGCCGCCGACCCCGACACCAGCGATACGCTGTCGGTCGATCTGACGATGAGCCGCGGCCAGCTGATTTCGGGCACCGAGGCCGACGCCAACGGCCTCGTCACGCTGTGCTGTTGCGACGCCGAGCTGATCGCCTACGCCGGCGCGACGCTGACCGCGCAGTACAACTACGATCTCACTTACCTGCGGCGCGGCGCCTATGGCACGGCGATCGCCGCCCATGCCGCCGGGGCGCCGTTCGCCCGTTTCGGGCCGAGCGACCCGTCGGTCCTCAAATACCCCTACCCCGCGAGTTTTGTCGGCCGCACGCTCTATCTGAAATTGCCTTCCTTCAACCTGTTCGGCCAGGCGCTGCAGTCCCTGGCCGAGGTCGACGCGACGGCAATCTCGCTGACCGGCGCCGGCATCGCGGTGGCCCCGAACAACCCGGTCATCGCCGCGCTGGCGGCCGGGATCAGCCCCGAGGATTGGGGCCTCGTCAGCGATGCGGTCATCGCCGCGGCCGATTTCGCGCCGCTGTCCCTGGCGGCCGGTCTCGACATCGACCTCGGCACGCCGCTGTAGGCGATTTCACAATGAGGCCGTGAAGCAGTGAGGGTCAGCCCTGCCGACGCTCCCGATCTCGCTGTCTCACTGTCTCGCTGTTGCATTGGACGGAGACCATTTTGGCCCATACGCAAGTGCAGCTGGCGCGCGGCACGAGCGCGCAGACCCTCGCCTACACGGGACCCGCCGGCGAGGTGACCGTCAACACCGACGATTGGTCGCTGCGCGTGCAGGACGGCGCGACGCCGGGCGGCCGACCGCTGCGCACGATCGGCACCAACCTCTTGTACGAACAGCCGGCGAGCGGCGCGATTCTGACCGCGGCGGCGCATCAGGCGGCCTATATCGTCGATCCGGCGGGGCCGCTCCCGGCGCTGACGATCGTCATGCCGTCGGCACCCAATGATGGCGACGGGTTTCTCGTCGTGACGACCGCGCCGATCGCGCTGCTGACGGTGTCGCCGGCGGCTGGCCAGAGCGTCGACGGCGCGCCGAGCGGCCTCGCGGCCAGCGGCAGCCTGCGCTGGCTGTACCGCGCCGCCGATGCGACCTGGTATCGCAGCGGCGCCGCGGGGCTGGCGGCCGCCGCGTTCGCCGCCGCGACGGCGCTGGTGCCGCTCGGCGCCGCCTGAACATCATCGGAAAGGAAGCTCCATGTCCGTGACCCCGAACAGCGCGATCCTGCCGCAGACGCCGCGATCGGCGCTGGCGCAGATCGCCAACAGCAATGGCACGAGCCTCATGGCGCTCGCCACCGGCGGCGCCAATGCCAGCAAGGTGACCTCGATCGTTGCCTCGAACACCGACACCACCGCCTATACGCTGCAGCTCGTCGTCAATATCGGCGGCACGCTGTCCTCGGGCGTCGTCAGCGGCGGCACGAACTACCCGGTCGCGTCGGTCGCGCTGCCGGCCTCGGCCGGCAACCTCGCCGGGACGCCGCCGGTCGGCGTCCTCTCCGCCGCCAACATCCCGGGCATCGCCGAGGACAGCGCCGGCCAGCCCTACCTGACGCTCAATGCCGGCGACTATCTGTGCGTCGCGCTGACCGCGGCGGTCTCCGCCGGCAAGCTGGTGTCGGCAATCGCTACAATCGGCGATTTCTAGGCGCCGCCGATGCTTGGCGTTGCGCGCATGATCCACCCGCATTTCACCCCCGACATCAATCTCGGTCACCTCGTGCAGGCGGTCGTCGTTGCGACGACGGTCGGCGGCGGCGTGCTCGGCGGCTATATCAGCCTGCGCTCCGACCTCGACCTGCAGCGCACCCAATTTCAGGTGGCGCTGGCCGACCACGAGGCGCGGCTGTCGATGCTCGAGCGCCAGTTCGCCGAGCGCCGCACCGACGAGCGGCAGTTCCACGCCGAGATGCGCACGAAGCTCGACCGCGTCATGCAGGCGATCGGCGATCTGCGCACCGAACTCGCGCTGAAGGAGGACCGCAAATGGCGCTGACCCAGGGTCCGCTGCCGGCGCCGGTCACGGACGCGGTCATCGACGTGTCGCACCACAACGGCGCGATCGATTGGCCGGCGGTCGCGGCCGCGGGTATTGCGCTCGCCTTCGTCAAGGCGACGCAGGGCGAGCGCTTCGTCGATCCGGCCTTTGCCCGCAACCGCCGCGCCGCCGCGGCCGCCGGCATTCTCGTCGTCCCCTATCACTATCTCGACGGCGCCGACCCGGCAGCCCAAGCCGCGCATTTTGCCGCCGTCGCGAGCCTCGCCGCGGGCGATCCGGCGATGATCGACTGGGAGAGCGCGGCGCCGGCATCGGCGCTCGTGGCGTGCGGCATGGCGATCGCGGCGCAGACCAGGCGCGACCCGCTGGCCTATTACGGCTGGGCGCAATTGCCGGCGGCCGATCCGGTGCTGTCGCGCTGGCCCTTGATGCTGCCGGCCTATCCGCGCGGCGAGACGGCGGGCGACTACCGCAGCCTCGTCACCCGCGCGCCGCGCCTGCCGCCCGGCCGCGCGCCGTCGTGGGATTGCGGCCGCCCCTACGACTTCCACCAGTACACGCCTTCCGGCCGGATCGCCGGCATCGCCGGCCGGGTCGACCGCTCGGTCTGGCTCGGCACCGCCGGCGAACTCGCCGCCTGGTACGCCACCGGCGCTTTGCCCGCGCCCGCCGCCGCGCCGCTGGTCAGCTGACCCCGCCGCCCCGCCAACCTCGTGCGGCCGCCCTCGGGGCGGCTTTTTTGTTGCCCGAAAGGTGAACGACGATGGACCTGCCGCAATACCTGATCGCCCGCCTGCGCGAAGCCTCGAGCTATGCCGGCCTCGTCGGCCTCTTGCTCGGCGCGCTGCATATCGCCGCCAGCCCCGATCTCGTGCAGGCCGCGCTTGGGCTGATCGCCGCGCTGGGCGGCCTCCTCGCCGTCTTGATCCCGGAGAAATCGGCCGGCGCAGCGGCGCGTTGCCTCTTGCCATTTGCCGTCGCCGGCGCGCTCGCCATCGGCCTCTCGGCCTGCGCCGGCCCGGCGGCTTCGACCGCGTCCCCGCCGGCCGCCGCCGCCAGCTCTCCGCTGCAAGGCGTCGCGGGGTTCGTGACCGCCGACCTGCAGAACGCACTGGCGCTCGCCAAGGCCAACGACGATACCGCCGGGGCACAGTGCTACCAGTACCTGATCCCGCAGGTGGCGGCGGCGCAGCAGCAGCTGCAGAGCCTCGGCCCGAGCACGGTGACCGGCGGCTTCTCGGCGTTCGAGGCGGGGCGCGTCGCGGCCACCAACATCAAGGGCTTTGTTGACGGCGTGCCGCAGGG
>DATJUL010000139.1:0-7846 GCA_035502295.1 Allostellaceae bacterium
GTTCGTTGAGGGAACGCGGCTCGCGACCGGCCTTCTCGGCGATGCGATCGCGACCAATCTGTTCATGCTCGGCTACGCGTATCAGAAAGGGCTGGTGCCGGTGTCGGCCGAAGCGCTCGACCGGGCGATCGAACTCAACGGCGTCGCGATCGAGTTCAACCGCGCCGCCTTCCGCTGGGGGCGCCGCGCCGCGCTCGACCCGGTGATGGTGGAGGCGCGCGCGTTGCCGCGGAACGCGGTGCCGCAGAGCCACCGCCTGTCCGAAACGCTCGACGAGGCGATCGCGCGCCGGGTCGATTTTCTGACGCAATACCAGAACGCCGCCTACGCGGCGCGCTATGCCGGTCGCATCCGGCGGCTGCGCGAGGTCGAGGCGGTCCGCGTGCCGGCCGGCGGCGCGGCGCTCACTGGGGCGGCCGCCCGCGCCTTGTTCCAGGTCATGGCGTACAAGGACGAATACGAGGTTGCCCGGCTTTACGCCGAAAGCGATTTTCGGCAGCGCGTCGCTGACCAGTTCGACGGCAATTACCAATTGCGCTTTCATCTGGCGCCGCCGCTTTTGGCCGACCGAGATCCGGCAACCGGCCATCTCAAAAAGCGCGTCTACGGCCCGTGGATGATCGGCGCCTTCCGCCTGCTGGCGCGGCTGCGCTTCCTGCGCGGCACCGCGCTCGATCCGTTCGCCCGCGGCCCCGAACGCCGCGCCGAGCGGCAACTCGTCGCCGACTATGAAACGAGGCTCGACGAGATTGCCGAGCAGCTCTCGCCGCAAAACCATGCGGCGGCGGTCGAACTGGCCCGGCTGCCGCTGGAGATCCGCGGCTTCGGCCACGTAAAAGAGGCGAACCGGCTCCGCGCCAAAGCAAAAGAGGCCGAATTGCTGAGGCGCTTCCGCATGCCGGCCGCACCGGCGCTGGCCGCTGCCGAATAATTTACCTTCTTTTGTTCACAAAGCGATACAAGATCAACTTGCCGTGATCGGCAGGAACCCGTAAGACGCCAGCCGCCCATCAGACAGGGGAAGGGGGCGGTCTTGTTCTGGGGCTTTCGCCGCATCTCTGCCTGCCTGACCGCGGTTCTGCTGCTGGGGATGGCCGCGCCGGCGCAGGCCGACGACGGCGTCGACCCTGCCGCATTGGCGGCGGTTGCCGCCGCCCGCGCTGGCAATTGGAAGCAGGCTTACGCCGAGGCCGCGCACAGCACGGACGCCATGGCATTGCCGGTCGTGCGCTGGCTCGACTTTACCGGCGGCGGCGCCGGCGGCGACGGCCGTTTCGCCGACATCGCGGCGTTCATCGAGCGGCATCCCGACTGGCCGCTGCAAAACACGCTGGAGCGCCGCGCCGAGGCGGCATTGACGAGCGAGAGCGACGCGACCGCCGCCGCCTGGTTCAAAGATCATCCGCCGATCAGCGGCCCCGGCAAGGCGCGGGCGGCCGAAATCCTGCTCGCCGGCGCCCATATCGCCGAGGGCACCGAGGCGTTGCGCGCGGCGTGGATCGACGGCGACTTCTCGGCCGACGACGAAAAGAAGCTGCTCGCACGCTATGGCTGGCTGCTGCGGCCGCAGGACCAGCAACAGCGGCTCGAACGCCTGTTGTGGGACGGCCAGGACGCGGCCGCCCGCCGCATGCTGCCGCTGGTGTCGGCCGATGACCGCAAACTGGCGGAAGCGCGCCTGGCGGTTGCCGCGGATGCCAAAGATGCCGGCAGCCTCGTCGCCCACCTGCCGGCGCAGTTCCGCACCGATCCCGGGCTTGCCTATGACGAGGCGGTGTGGTGGCACAAGCAGGGCAAGTTCGACTACGCGGCGGCGCTGCTGCTCGCCCATCCCGACAACCCGGTGCGCCCGGCCCAGTGGTGGAAGGAACGGCTGCTCGTCGCGCGCCACCTGATGGCGCACGGCGACCCGGCGCTCGCCGCCCGGCTGGTCCGCCATCCGGCGGCGTGCCACGACCCGATGGCCTGCGATGCCGAATTCCTCAGCGGCTTCATCGCGCTGCATTTCCGCCACGATGCGGCGGTCGCATTCGATGATTTCGCCCGCATCCTGGGCCATGCCAAAAATCCCTATGCGAAGGCGCGCGCCGCTTATTGGGCGGGGCGCGCCGCCGCCGCGGAGGGAAAGCGGGACCTGGCGGCGGCCTGGTACGCGGCCGGCGCCGAGAACATGGCGACGTTCTACGGGCAGTTGTCGGCGCACAAGCTCGGCAAGGACGCGCCGCCGCATCCGGTGCCGGAGCCGCGGCCGACGCGCGCCGAAGAGGCGAGGTTCGACGCCGCGCCGCTGGTTCGCGCGACGCAGTTGCTGTTCGATGCCGGCGACCGGCTGCATGCCGGTACGTTTCTGATGAAGCTGGCGAGTTCAGCCAAGACCGAACTCGATTTTGCGATGCTCGGCGGGATCGCCGACCGGCACGACCGCATCGATCTGGCGATCGCCGTGGCGCGGCGCGCGATCGACGCCGGGCTGCCGCTGATGGTGCACGGCTATCCGGTCACGAAATTGCCCGCCGGCGGCATCGCCGAACGGCCGCTCCTCTTTGCGATCGTGCGGCAGGAGAGCGCCTTTGCGGCCGATGCGGAGAGTTCGGCCGGCGCCCGCGGGCTGATGCAATTGATGCCGGCGACGGCCAAGCGGGTCGCCGGCGAACTGCACCTGCCGTTCTCGCTGGCCCGGCTCACCGGCGACGGCCTCTACAATATCCGGCTCGGCCGCTCCTATATCGAGACGCTGCTCGACGATTTCGGCGGCTCCTATCCGCTGGCGATCGCCGCCTACAATGCCGGGCCGGGGCGGGTCAATGAGTGGCTGCACGATTTCGGCGACCCGCGCGGCAGCAGCATCGGCATGGTGACCTGGATCGAGATGATCCCCTACAACGAGACTCGCAATTACGTCCAGCGCGTGCTCGAAAACCTGCAGATCTACCGCGGCCAGGCGGGCGACACAGCGAGCGCCTTCTCGCTGGTCGCCGATCTGGCGCGCTGAGGCGGGACGCCATCCATCGGCAGGCGGCGCCATTCGTCCCTGACCGCGGGATCGGGGTCGTCCGCGATCTGCCGGGCGGCGGCGAAGCGGTCGGGCGCGATGCGGCCCAATGCCCACACCGCGGCGCCGCGCACCAAGGGCGCGGCATCGTGCAACAAGTGCTCGGCTGCGGTGATAAGCTCCAGGCCGGCGCCGGGTGCGTTGCCGATCGCGATCAGCACATTGCGCAGAAAGCGGTCGCGGCCGATGCGTTTGACCGGCGTCCCGGCAAAGCGGGCGCGGAAGGCCGCATCGTCGAGCGTTGCCAGCTCGGCGAGGCGCGGGCCGGTCAATGCGGCGCGCGGCCGGAAATCGGGTTCGCTCGCGGCGCGGGCGAATTTGTTCCATGGACAGACCGCGAGGCAATCGTCGCAGCCGAAGATGCGGTTGCCGATCAGCGGCCGCAATTCGTGCGGGATCGGCCCCTTGTGCTCGATCGTCAGGTAGGAGATGCAGCGCCGCGCATCGAGCCGGTAGGGCGCCGGAAAGGCCGCGGTGGGGCAGGCGTCGAGGCAGCGCCGGCACTGGCCGCAATGATCCGGCTCCGGCGGGTCCGGCGATAATTCCAGGCTGAGATAAATCTCGCCGAGGAACAGCCACGAGCCGAAGCCGCGCGAGACGAGATTGGTGTGCTTGCCCTGCCAGCCGAGCCCGGCCTCTTGCGCCAGGGGCTTTTCCATGACCGGCGCGGTATCGACAAACACCTTGAGGTCGCCCGGCCAGCGCGCCGCGATCCGGCGCGCCAATGCCTTCAGCCGTTTTTTGAGCGTCGAGTGATAATCGCGACCGCGGGCGTAGACCGAGACCGCGCCGCACTCGCGGTCGGCCAAGGCGGCCAGCGGGTCGTCCTCGCCGGCGTAATTGACGCCGAGCACGATGACGCTCTTCGCCTCGGGCCACAACGCTTGCGGGTCGCCGCGCCGCGCCGCCGTCGCGGCCAGCCAGCCCATGTCGCCGTGATAGCCGCGCGCGAGATATTCCGTGAGATTGGCGCGCGCCTCCTCGGCGAGGTGCGCCGGCGCGAAGCCGACCGCATCGAACCCGAGCAGCAGCGCCTCCGCCCGGATGGCCTCGCGGATTTCGGCCGACATCGCCTCAGAAACGGCCGCGATAGGGCGCGACGCCGGGGTCGGGCAGAAACAGGCCCTCGGGCGGCGCGCCGGTCTGGTAGAACACGTCGATCGGGATGCCGCCGCGCGGGTACCAGCAGCCGGCGATGCGCAGCCAGCGCGGCGCCAGGGCGTCGATCAGCCGGCGGGCAATCGCCAGCGTGCAATCTTCGTGGAAGGCGGCATGGTTGCGGAACGACCCGAGGAACAGCTTCAGCGACTTGCTTTCGAGGATCGTCGCGTCGGGCACGTAATCGATGACAAAATGCGCGAAATCGGGCTGGCCGGTCACCGGGCACAGGCTGGTGAATTCGGGACACGTAAAACGCACGACATAGGCGTGGCCGGGATGCGGATTGGGCACCACGTCGAGCTGCGCTTGCGCGGGCGACGCCGGCAGCGGCGCCGGCCGGCCGAGCACCGGCTCAGCCATTCGGGCACGCGCGGGATTGCTTCGTCGCGTCGCTCCTCGCAATGACGTACCTGATGGTCATTGCGAGCGAAGCGAAGCAATCCCGAGCAAGAAACAACGAGATCAACCCGGTTCTCCCGCCAATGCGAAATTCGCGAGCCGGCCGGCGATGATCGCGGTGCGCAATTCGCCCATCAGGTCGGCGTAATAGGTCAGATTGTGTTGCGTCAGCAGCATGCTGCCGAGAATCTCGCCGGCCTTTACCAGATGATGCAGATAGGCGCGGCTGAAGCCGGCGCAAGCCGGGCAGCGGCAGCGCGGATCGAGCGGGGCAAGGTCGTCGGCGTGGCGCGCATTGCGCAGGTTGAGCGCGCCGTCGCGCGTCCAGGCCTGGCCGGTGCGGCCGGAGCGGGTCGGCACGACGCAATCGAACAGGTCGATGCCGCGCTTGACGGCGCCGACCAGATCGCCGGGCTTGCCGACCCCCATCAGATAGCGCGGCCGCGCCTCGGGCAAAAACGGAACGGTCGCCTCCACCATCGCGAACATCGTCCCCTGTCCCTCGCCGATCGCCAGCCCTCCGATCGCGTATCCGTCGAAGCCGACATCGACGAGCCGGCGCACCGCGCGCTCGCGCAGCTCGGGATGGACGCCGCCCTGCACGATGCCGAAGATGCCGTGGCCGAGGCGCGCGACAAACGCGGCGCGCGAGCGCTCGGCCCAGCGCAGGCTCAGCTCCATTGACGCTTCGACCGCCGCGCGCTCGGCCGGATAAGGCGTGCATTCATCGAACGCCATCGTGATGTCGGCGCCGAGCAGATGCTGGACCGCGACCGAGCGCTCCGGCGACAGGAGATGCCGGCTGCCGTCGAGATGCGAGCGGAATTCGACCCCCTCCTCGCTGATCTTCCTCAGACTCGCCAGCGACATGACCTGAAAGCCGCCGGAATCGGTCAGGATCGCATAGGGCCAGTTCATGAATCGATGCAGGCCGCCAAGCGCCGCGATGCGCTCGGCGCCCGGCCGCAGCATCAGGTGATACGTGTTGCCGAGGATCAGGCGGGCGCCGGTCGCGGCGACCGCGTCGGGCATCATCGCCTTGACCGTCGCGGCGGTGCCGACCGGCATGAACGCGGGCGTCTCGACGATGCCGTGCGCGGTCGTAATTCGCCCGGCCCGCCCGGCGCCATCCCGCGCCGCGATCTCGAAACCGATGCCGGTCATGCCGGTCGTTCGATCAGGCACGCGTCGCCGTAGGAATAGAAGCGGTAACGCGCAGCGGCGGCGTGCGCGTAGGCGGATTTGATGCGGTCGAGGCCGGCAAGCGCGGCGACCAGCATCAGCAAGGTCGAGCGCGGCAGGTGGAAATTGGTCAAGAGCAGGTCGATCGCGCGAAAGCGGTAGCCCGGCAGGATGAACAGCCGCGTTGCGCCGCGGAATTCATGCATTGTGCCCGCCTCGTCGGCGGCGCTTTCGAGGAGGCGGAGGCTCGTCGTGCCGATCGCGACGATGCGCCCGCCCGCTTCCCGCGCCCGGTTGATCCGGGCTGCCGTCTCAGCGGCGATCTCGCCCCATTCGGCATGCATCTGGTGCTCACGCGGGTCGTCGGTCTTGACCGGCAGGAATGTCCCCGGGCCGACATGCAGCGTCACCGCTTCTGTGTCGATGCCGCGTGCGGTGAGCGCCGCGACCAGCGCCGGCGTAAAATGCAGCCCGGCGGTCGGCGCCGCGACCGCGCCTTCCCGGCGCGCGAACATCGTCTGATAGTCGCTGCGGTCGTGCGCATCGCCGCCACGCGGGCGCTTGATATAGGGCGGCAGCGGCATCGCGCCGTAGCGGAGAAGCGCGTCGCGGAACGCGTCGCCCTCGCGGTCGAAGCGCAAGACGACCGCGCCCTCGGCGCTCTTCTCGGCGACCAGCGCCGCGAGGTCGTCGGCAAAGTCGATGTGGTCGCCGGGCTTGAGGCGGCGCGCGCCCTTCGCGAGCGCCTGCCAGGCGCCGCCGCCGAGATCATATGCCAAGGTCACCTCGACCGTCGCGTCGCCGCGCCGCCCGACGAGCCGCGCCGGGATCACCTTGGTATCGTTGACGACGAGCAGGTCGCCCGGCCGCAGCAATTCGGGCAGGTCGGCGATATGGCCGTCCCGCAGCGCGCCCGCGGCCGGGATGACGAGGAGGCGCGCGGCCTCGCGCCGCGGCAGCGGTCGGTCGGCGATCAATTCGCGCGGCAGGTTGTAGGCGAAATCGTCGAGCTGCATGTCGCCATCATACAGGTATCGTTGACGGCGCGGGCGGCGACGGCGAGAGTCATCGGACCAATATCATGCCGATGCGGTTCATAGACGCTCGGCCCATCGAGCGGAGCCACTGGGAGGAAAACATGGCAAAGGGAATCCTGGTCGCGGCGATGGATTATTCCCAAGTCGCGCAAGACGAATTCGACGACTGGTACGATACCGAGCATATCCCGGAGCGGCTGCGCGTGCCCGGTTTTCTCAATGCCGAGCGCTGGCTCGGCGCCACGAACCCGCAGCACTCGCTGGCGCTTTATGATCTCGACAACGTCGGCGTATTGCAGAGTGCGCCCTATCGCGCGGTCGGCGGCGCCAACGGTTCGCCGTGGACCAAGCGGGTGACCGGCCGCACCAAGTCGATGATCCGCCTGGAGGGCGAGCAGCTGCGGCCCGGCGATGCCTTGGCGCCGGTCGGAGCGGCGGCGGCGCTCTTGTTCATCGCGATGAATGTCGCGCCCGAGCACGAGAACGAATTCAACGAATGGTACAATGCCGAACACCTGCCGCAACTCGGCGCCGTGCCGGGCGTGCTCTCGGCGCGGCGCTATCGCGGCAGCGGCGCGACCCAGCGCTACGCCGCGATCTACCATCTCGCCAATCCCGACGTGACCCAATCGGCGGCGTGGAAGGCGGCGGCGAATACGCCGTGGACCGAGCGCATGCGCCCCAATTTCCGCGATCTCCTGCGCCTCGACTGCCGGCGCTATCAGCGGCAATAAATCACACCGCGGCGGTGCCGCGGCGAGCGACACGACATCGCCGGCGGCTTCGCGTTCCCCGCCGCCGACGCCGCGGCGGAATGCTCTACTCGGCCGCCACCCGCACCTTGGCCGGCGATTGCGCCTTCAGCACCGGCAGCACCTCCTTGGCGAACAGCTTCAGGCCGCGCTCGGCGACCGCGTACGGCGTGCCGCCGAAGCGGAAGGCGACGTTCAATTCGAAATCGCCAAGGATCTTCTGCCGCGCTTCGATCCCGCGCAGGATTTTGTCCGGCGTGCCC
>DATJUL010000140.1:0-8508 GCA_035502295.1 Allostellaceae bacterium
CGGCGCACGCCGCGCCGATGCCCGAGGCGCCGCCCGTAACCAGCGCAACCTTGCCGTCTACCTGTCCCATCGCCTGCCCCCGTGCCGCTCGATGCCGTCGGAAGCATAGACCGCAGGGCGGAAAAACGCAGCGTCTCGTCGTCGTCCCGCCGCATCGCCCACCCCTTCGCCGCGACGGCAACGATACAAGCCGGGAACCCCAGCAGCAGTTCGAGCGGGCGGCGCCGGGGTTCGCGGCAAAAGCGCTTCGCTCGGCGCCACGGCGCGGCTACGATCGCGCGACCATTCGAGAGAGGAGCCGCGCGATGCCGACGAGTTTCGCCGTCCACGACATGACGATCCACCGCATCGTCGAGCAGGAGCAGGGGTTCACGCCGCTGTTCGAGTTTCTGCCCACGTTGACCACGGAGCAATACGAGGAAAACCGCGCCTGGATGGAGCCCGCCGGCTGCGACCCCCGGACCGGCAATGTCGTGCTGTGTTTTCAGTCGTATGTCGTCAAAACGCCGCATCATAACATTCTGGTCGACGCCTGCATCGGCAACAACAAGACCTTTCCGCTGCGGCCGACCTGGAACGGCAAGACCGACGGCACCTGGATGGCGGCGCTGAAGGCCGCGGGGCTCGGGGTCGAGGACATCGATTTCGTCATGTGCACGCATCTCCACGGCGACCATGTCGGGTGGAACACGCGGCTCGAAGGTGGCCGGTGGGTACCGACCTTTCCGAAGGCGCGCTATCTGTTCTCGAAAAAGGAATACGAGTACTGGAGCGGCGGTCATGCGCCCGCGACGTTTGCGATGGACCCGATCACCGAGAGCGTGCTGCCGGTCATCGAGGCGAACCGCGCCGAGCTGGTGACCAGCGACCACGAATTGAACGACCATATCCGCCTGTTGCCGACCCCTGGCCACACGCCCGACCATTTCGCGGTGTGCGCCGGCCGCGGCCGCGACGAGGCCGTCTTCACCGGCGATCTGATCCACTCGCCGATCCAGGCGCGCTATCCCGAACTCGTTATGCGCGTCGACACCGACCCCGACCAGGCGGTGGCGACGCGGCGGCGGTTTTTCGAGCGCTACTGCGACAGCGACACGTTGTGCTGCACGATGCACTTCCCGTCGCCCTCGGTCGGCCACGTGAAGCGCTGGGGCGACGGCTTCCGGCTGGATTATGTGAAGGAATAGAGCAGGCCGGGGCGCTACGAACCGGCCGCGGTCAGGTCGGCGGCGCCGAGGATGGCGCCGGTCGGCGCCTGCACCAGCACCGCGATCCCTTCGCCGAGGCCGGGCGGCGCCACCGCAAAGCGCTGCGGCGCGCCGTCCCAGGTTCCGAGCGTCTCAAGGCTTTCGACGCCATCGGCGTCGGACAGGGTACGGCCGGCGTTTTCGCCGCCGGCAACCCGGGTCGTCAGCTGCCGCCGAAACCGTATGAGCAGCACCTGGCCCTGCCCGGTGCCGCTGCCGATCGCGACCGAACGCCGATCGGCGGCAAACGCCACCGGCGCGATCGCTTCCGGTCGCGCCGCGGCGATCGCGGACAGCACCGCGTTGCGGTCGGAACCGACCATGTCGCGCGTCCCCTCGACGACCATCTCGGGGGTGTAGACCTGGCCGCCGTTGAAGCGCCGCGCATAGGCCTCCTGGCGCGCGGTAGCGGCCGGGATCGACAGTTTGTCGGTCCACCCCGTGCCGTTCCAATAGGTGACGTGATAGCCGAGCGCCAGCACGTCCGGTCGGCGCGCGAGTTCCTCCAGCAGCGCATCGGCCGGCGGGCAGGACGAGCAGGCCTGCGAGGTAAACAGCTCGACGACGACCGGCCGCGGCTGCGCTAATGCCGGTGCGACCGCTATCGCCAGCCCGACCACCGCCGCCAGCAAACCCTGCGTCTCGCGTCCGATCATGTCACCCTCCCGCGTCTCTCGCGTCTTATATCGTCGAATTGTCGAAATCGCGCCCTAATCGATCGGATGCCGGAGAAAGTTGGCGCTTGCGCGAACTGTGGCGCCGCGCGAGGCTGACCGCGTCAGAAGCATCACAGAAGGGGGGGAGGACATGGATAGACGTTCGCTGTTGGCCGGCACCGGCGCCGCGCTGGCGTTGGGCGGCGCGCCGTGGCATCGCGCGTTCGGGGCCGCGCCGCCCATTCGCATCGGCTTTGGCATGGCGCTGACCGGCGGGCTCGCGGCCAACGGCCGGATGGCGCTGCTCGGCATGGAGATCTGGCGCGACGACATCAACAAGAAGGGCGGCCTCTTGGGCCGGCCCGTCGAGTTCGTCCATTACGACGACCAAAGCAACCCGGCGAACGTGCCCGGCATCTATACGAAGCTGCTCGATATCGACAAGGTCGATTTCGTCGTTTCGGGCTACGCGACAAACATGATCGCGCCGGCGATGCCGATCGTCATCGCCCACAACATGCTGTTCTTGTCGCTGTTCGGGCTGGCGGTCAACCACCAGTTTCATTACCCGAGATATTTCACGATGACGCCGACCGGACCGACGGTCGCCGGCACGACGCGCGGCTTTTTCGAGATCGCCGCCGCGCAGACCCCGAAGCCCAAGACGCTGGCGCTCGTCGCGGCCGACGCCGAATATCCAAAAACCACCTCGGTCGGGGTGCGCGAAAACGCCAAGACCTTCGGCTTCAAGATCGTCTATGACCGCACCTATCCGCCCGACACGGTCGATTACACGCCGATCGTGCGGGCGGTGCAGGCGACCAACCCCGATATCGTGTTCGTCGCGTCGTATCCGCCGGACAGCGTCGGCATGGTGCGCGCCGCCAACGAACTCGGCCTCAAGACCAAGTTGTTCGGCGGCGGCATGGTCGGCTTGCAGACGACCTCGATCAAACTGGAGCTCGGGCCGCTCTTGAACGGCATCGTCAATTACGATTTCTGGTTTCCGGCGCCGACGATGCTGTTCCCCGGCGTGCTCGACTTCATCAAGAAATACCAGGCGCGCGCTGCGACCCTGGGCATCGACCCGCTCGGCTACTATCTCGGGCCGTGGGCCTACGCTTATACGCAAATCCTCGGCCAGGGCATCGAGGGAGCGAAGAGCCTCAACCAGGACAAGGTAGCCGACTACATCCGCAGCCATACGTTCAAGACCGTCATGGGCGACATCAAATTCGGCCCGGACGGCGAACTGGCCCAGTCGCGCATGATCTTCACCCAATACCAGCATCTGAAGGGCCACGGTCTCGACCAGTTCAAGGGCGGCAAGGAACCGATCGTCCTATGGCCGGCCAAATACAAGGACGGCAACATCCTCTATCCTTACGACCAGGCCCGCACTTAGCCCAGCCCGCCGCGGACCGGCCAGCGATGCGCGGATTGGCTAGGACAGGCATGCCAAGATCGCCGGTCACGAAACGGCGCGCAGGCGGCAGCATCGACGGTGCGATGCCGGCAAAAGCCGGCGCGGTCCGGCGGCGGCGGTAGCAACGGCACATCGCCCGGACGATCAGTCGAAATCGCGTGGCCGGGCATCGCGCGGTCGTTGTGGGAGGATCGCCATGAGTACAGGACTGGTTTCTTACCAGCCGGAGGCGGTGGCGCGTCGCGTCATCATCGCCGGCTTCATCGGTTTTGCGGTCGATTTCTTCGACATCTATCTGCCGGCGATGGTGCTGACGCCGGTCATCACGCTGTTTGAGCCGAAGGGGCTGAGCTCGGCGGCGACGACGACGATCTACTATTTCACGATCGCGACGACGCTGCTCGGCCGCCCGTGCGGCGCGGTCATCTTCGGCCACTGGGCCGACAAGCTCGGCCGCCGCCGGGTCACGATGATCAGCATTGCCGGCTTTGGCATACTGACCCTGCTGGTCGCCTTCCTGCCCGGCTATGCGACGATCGGCATCTGGTCGCTCGTGCTGCTGCTGACGCTGCGCTTTGTCGGCGGCGTGTTCATGGGCGGCGAATATACCTCGAACAACACGCTGGCGCTCGAAATGGCGCCGAAGCACCGCCGCGGCTTTGTCGGCGGGCTGCTGCAGGCCGCCTTCCCGATCGGGTTCGGCGCCGTCTCGCTCGCCGCGTCGATCATGCTGGCGTTGACGACGCACGAACAGTATGCCGCCTGGGGCTGGCGCATCCCGTTTCTGTTCGGCGCCGGGCTGGCCTTTGTGTTCCTGATCTACTACCGCACCGTGCCCGAATCGCCGCTCTGGCAGGAGAGCGAAAAGAGCGCGGCGCCGTTGAAGGAGGTGCTGTCGGGCTCGCATCTGCGCAATCTCGGCCAGGTGTTTTTGATGATGACCGGCTTCTGGCTGGTCGGCCAGGCCGGCTCTGTGTTGCCGAGCATCATGATCCAGCACCTGCACATTTCCGGCGAGAGGACGTCGAACACGTTCCTGTTCGCCAGCATTGTGCTGTTTTTCGGCTTTCTGTTTTACGGTGTGCTGGGGCAGGCGATCGGCCGGCGCGTTGCCATCGTCATCGGCGCGGTGGTGGTGCTGGCCTCGGTGCCGGTGCTCTATTACGTGCTGATCGCCCGTGCGCTGGCCGGCGGCTCGGTGCTGGGGACGACGCTGTTGGCCGGGGCGGTCCAGGTGCTGTCGATCGCGCCGTGGGGCATCGTGACCTGCTATATCTGCGAGCGCTTTCCGACCCATGTGCGCGCCAGCGGCTACGGCATCGGCTACAGCCTTGCGATCATCATCCCGTCGTTTTCCGGCATCTACCTGTTATGGCTGGCGCACCTGATGCCCTATCTCTATACGCCGATCGTGCTGGTCATCGTGGCGCCGCTCTTGATGATCGTCGGCGCATTGCTCGGGCCGGAGACCCGCGATGTCGAACTGCACCTGCCGGATCTCGGCGTCGCGCCGGCGCCGCGAGTGGTGCCGGTCGCGGCTGCCCCCTCCGTATAGACCGGCGAGGCGTATCGGCGAGCGCCGCTCGCGGCAGCCGCCTGACCGGTCGTCATTGCCAGGAGCGCGGGTGTGCCGCGAGGAGATGATGATCGGTCGATCCGACGACACTGCCGTTGTGGGGCACCGCGCCATTGGAGCAGAGCACCGGGCCGATCGAAGGATTGGCGCCGCCGCGAACGCCGGTCACCATCGTTCGACCCACGGTCGCAGCACGACTTCGAATGCCCAAGTCGAGCGATGCTGGCGATGCAGTTGCAGATAGGTTTCCGCGATGCGGTCCGGGTCGGCCATGTTGTCGTCAATGCTCGTTCCGGCCCGCCGGTGCGCACGGGTGCCGTCTTCCTGCGTCCAGCCGATCGCGGCGTCAATCGGCACAGTTGCGATGTGGATGCCCTGCGGCATCAATTCCCTCGCCATGCTCTCCGCGAGCCCCAATTTGGCGTGACACGCCATGGCAAAGGCGCCGCTCGACGGAAAGCCCTTGAGCGCTGCGCTGGCGTTCGTGAAGATGATCGTTCCTTTCGCGCCGTTGGCCTTCGGTGTGCCGTCGCGCATGAGGCGAGCCGCCTGCTGACCCACCAAAAACGCGCTGAATGCCGAGTTGCGCAGTGTGTCGAGCGCCATGCCCGGCTCGGCGTCGGTAATGGTCTTGCCGAAGATGCCGGGAACGCGGCCGTCGATGTTGTGCACGACGAGCGTAGGCACCCCAAGGTCGCGAACGACATTCTGGAACAGCAGCTCCACGGCCGCCGGTTCGCTCGCATCGCACGCATAGCGACGTACGCCGTGCGTCTGCTCCAGAGTTTGCAGGACCGGTTTATCCGGGTTCCTGGCGGCGATGCCGACCGGCATGCCGTTTTCCGCGAACAGCCGGGCGCAACTTGCGCTGATGCCGGGGCCGCCGCCGACGATGAGGGCAACGTCTTGTCCGGATGGCTGCGGGTCGCGCCTGTCGGATTGAGTCATGCCCGTGCCCTCGATCGACCGAAAATGCGTCATATGACGCTCGACATATAAGTTGACGATACATGATGGTCGCCATATATCTTGTCAACCGGTTTTCGACGCGAGGGCATAAAAGTGAGGGTGAGCCGGGAGCGGGCCGCCGAAAATCACGAACGTATCGTCCGGGTCGCGGCGAAGCTGTTCCGGGAGCGCGGCTTCGACGGGATCGGCGTTGCCGACCTGATGAAGGCTGCGGGGCTGACCCATGGCGGCTTCTACGGGCATTTCGCATCAAAGGACGCTCTCGCAGCGGAGGCTTGCGGCCGGGCGCTCGACAAGTCGCTGCAAAAATGGTCGGCGGAGATCGAGAATGCGCCGGGTGAGGCCCTCTCGAAAATCATCGACGGCTACCTGTCCGAGGCCCACCGCGACGGCCCGGGGAGCGGCTGTCTGGTTGCCGCGCTCGGCGCCGACCTCGGACGGCAGGCCCCGCCGATTCGGCGCGTGGTAACCCAGGGCATAGAGGCTTTCGTCGGACAGCTCATGAGGCTCGTGCCCGGAAAGTCGAAACCGGCGCGGCGGCGGAAAGCCCTGTCCGATTTTGCCGCCATGGTTGGAGCCTTGACGATCGCGCGGGTCGTCGACGATCCCCAGTTGTCAAACGAGGTCCTCGCCGCTGTCGCGTCGTCGCTGTCGGACCCGAGCCAGGAAAGAGCCCACTGAGGTGTTTGCTGCGGAGGGCTATTGGTCCAACGGCGCTTCCACCTCCTGTCACACTATATTCGCGCTCGGACCGATTATAGAATAGACCTGTCGCACTGCGATCCGAAAGGCGAGCGATGGCGGAGACGGGCGGCCCTTCCTTTGTCGAAGCGCTGCATCGCAGAGTTGAGGGAATTCTCGACGCCTGCACGCGCTGCGGCAACTGCGTCGCCGCCTGCCCGATGGTCGAGCCCGCGGGGATCGATATCGGGGCGGACGCAGCGAACGCGCCGGCGATCGTCGAGGGCATTCTCGACCTGCTGGCCGGCGGTCCCGGCACCCAGGACGCCGAGCGCTGGACCGAAGTCTGCACCAACAGCGGCAAGTGCATCCCGGCCTGCGATTACGGCATCAACCCTCGTTTCATGGTCAACATGGCGCGGATCGCGGCCAAGGCGAAGCTCGGGGAGGACGCGGCGCGGCGCGCCGGGCAGCAGTATTTCACTCGGATGGGGCGCGGCATCCGCGTCATCTCGCGATTGCAATTGCCGCCCGACGTGCTGGCGCGGATCAGCCCGCCGCTGCGCGCCGCCGAGGATTACGGCGAGCCGCCGGAGATCGTGTTCTACACCGGCTGCAACGTGATCAAGACGCCGCACATCGCGCTGCTCGTGCTCGAAGTGCTCGATGCGCTCGGCGTCTCCTACGAGGTCATGGGCGGCACCGCGGCCTGCTGCGGCATCCAGCAGTTCAAGCGCGGCGACGCCAAGACCGCCGGCCGCGTCTCCTACAACACGATCGAGCGGCTCGCCCGGCCCGGCGCCTCGCGGGTCGTCGCCTGGTGCCCGAGCTGCCAGATCCAGATCGGCGAGGTGGCGCTGCCGGCCTATCGGGACTCATACGGCGCGGCGCCGTTCGACATCAGCCCGATGGCGGAGTTTTTCGCCGAGCGGCTCGACGATTTGTGCAAATTCTTCGTCCATCCGGTCGCGAAGCGCGTCGCCTTGCAGGAGCGCGCTGCTTTGCCACGCGTCATGGCGGCGGTCAAGCAGGTGCTCGGTACCATCCCCGGCCTCGAACTTGTTGAACTCGACGTGCCGATCGTCAGCACCCAGGCCAACCACTTGTCGGTCTTGCCGAAGTTCAAGGCGGAACTGCGCGAGCGCGAGTTTCGCGCCGCCGCGGAAGCCGGCGTCACGACCTTTGCATCGATCTTTCACGCCTGCCACCGCGAACTGGTGCCTTATCAGCCAGAGGTGTCGTTCGAGCTGATCAATTTCATGGAGCTGATCGGCGAGAGCATGGGGATTTCCATCCCCGACCTCTACAAGCGGCTGCGCCTCGTCGGCGACATCGACGCGATCATCGTCGACGCCGCCGATCTGATCGCGGCGCATCGGCTCGATCTCGATACGGTGCGCAACGCGCTGGCGCAGGAGATGGGTGGCTCCGGTTGATCTGGAGAAGCGCGACCTGATCGATAAAGCGAGCTTGAGCTCGCCGGCCCGAGCGATGCACGAGGCCGACGACGCCTGCATGGGCTATCCGCTTTCGATTTTAGAATTGCGAGATTCCACCCAAAGAAGCTGTTGGGCGTACCTGAGGTTGCCTGCGAAATCACGGGCGCGACGGCGGCCGCAAAACCCCGAACAGGGGCGGGCGACAGGGCGTGTACGATGTGCAGGTGCCTTTTTTGTACCTGCGGGCTTATCCTATCGGTGCTGCTCCTCGACCTCTTGTCGCAGCCGGGTCGACAGCAGTTCGCCGCGGCGCTCCAGCACTGGATAGGCTGCCGCGGCAAGATGGGCGTTGATGCGCTTCAGGTCGCGCAAGACGTCGAGGTGGAGCGCGCTGGTCTCGGCGCTCTCGACACGGCCGGCGCGGATGCGCGCGAAATGCGCCTGCGTCGCGCCGGCTTCGAGATTGCGGAACACTTCCTTCTCGCCAAGAAGGCGTCGGGCCGCGCGCGCATCC
>DATJUL010000141.1:0-9022 GCA_035502295.1 Allostellaceae bacterium
TCGTCAAGGCGGTGGGTCCGGCCCGCTGCGAACTCGGCTTCCGCCTCGTCGAGCGCTTCCAGTTCGCCGGGCAGCGGTTCTACCGCCGCGAGCGTCAATATGATGCGGCCGGCCTCGACGCTTACCTCGAGCTCGTCGCCATCGCGGAACGGGATCTCCTCTCGAGTCGCGAGAGGAAGCATGACTGTCAGCGTGTCGTCGCGGATGCGGGCTTTCGGCATCGCTCAACCCTCCTTCGGCCAACCCTATCCCGGCCGGCGGCGCAGCGGCTCGACGTTGCTCCGCCGGCTCTGCAAATGATCGGCGGCAAGGAGTTCGGCGATCTGCACGGCGTTGAGCGCGGCGCCCTTCCGCAGATTGTCGGCGACGACCCACAAATTGAGGCCGTGCGGCACCGTTGGGTCGCGGCGGATGCGGCTGACATAGACGGCATCCTCGCCGGCCGCCTCGACCGGCGTCACGTAACCTTCATCGGCGCGGTGGTCGAGCACGATGATCCCCGGCGCCTCGCGCAGTGCGGCGCGCGCCCGCTCGTCGGACAGCGGCCGGGCAAATTCGACATTGACCGCCTCGGCATGCCCGATGAACACCGGCACGCGCACGCAGGTCGCCGTGACCGCGATGTCGGGGTCGAGAATCTTGCGCGTCTCGACCGCCATCTTCCATTCTTCCTTGGTCGAGCCGTCGTCCATGAACACGTCGATGTGCGGGATCACGTTGAACGCGATCTGCTTGGTCAGTTCCTCCGGCTTCAGCGGATCGTTGACGTAGATCGCGCGGGTCTGGCTGAACAGTTCGTCCATCGCCGCGCGTCCGGCGCCCGACACCGACTGGTAGGTCGCGACGACGACCCGCTTGATCTTCGCCAGATCGTGCAGCGGCTTCAGCGCGACGACCATCTGGATCGTCGAGCAGTTCGGGTTGGCGATGATGCCGCGCTTCTGGTAGAGGCCGATCGCCTGCGGGTTGACCTCGGGCACGACGAGCGGCACATCCGGCTCCATGCGCCAGTGTGCGGTATTGTCGATGACGACGGCGCCGGCCTTGGCGGCGCGCGGCGCAAAGACCGCCGACACCTTGCTGCCCGGCGACGACAGCACGATGTCGATGCCCCTGAAGTCGAACGTATCGAGCGCCTGCACCTGCAGAACATCGTCATCGCCGAACGATACCTCCCGGCCGACCGAATCGGAGGAGGCGAGCGCCGCGACATCGTCGGCCGGGAATTTGCGCTCGGCCAAGGTCGCCAGCATCTCGCGCCCGACATTGCCGGTGGCGCCGACCACGGCTACTCTGAAACCCATCTGAAATGCTCCGGGCGGGTTTGGCTCTGCGCCTGAAGCTGACTTACGCCGCCGTCTCGGGGTTTACAAGGTGGCTGGCCGCGCGGCCGGTTGCCGCTGCTGAAGCGGGAGACGTCGCCGCGTGAAGACGACACGCTATTTCGAGGAACAGGTGTTGCGCAAACGTCCCTACATTCGGCGCGAATGGTGTTTGCAAGTCATCGCCGCCCCGAGCCGCCGCGAGGTCCAGAGCAATGGCCGCATTCGCTTCTGGGGCAGGATTGCCGAACCGGGCACGACGCGAACCCGGTTTCTCCGAGTTATAACCCTCGATGACGGCGAGACGGTGCACAACGCGTTCTTCGATCGCGATTTCCGCGAGGGCGAGCCATGAAGCTGCATTACTATCCCGACACCGACAGTCTTTACATCGAACTGTCGAATGCGCCCGGCTCCGAGACGCGGCAGATCGTCGAGGGTCTTGTCGTTGATCTCGATGTCGACGGCAATGTCGTCGGCTTTGACATCGACCACGCCTCGGCGAAGCTCGATCTGTCCCGGATCGAGACGGTCGCGCTGCCGCCGGCACATGCGGCGGAGTGAGGCCCGCCACCGACAACGCTGCCGCCCCAGGGTTTACAAGGCGCCTCGCGATGGCCGACCTGACGCAGCGTATTCTGCGCGACATCCAGCGCGAACTGGCGGACATGCGCGACGACCGCACCGTAGTTGTCGCGATCCTGAACCGTCTCGACGCCAGCGTAACGAGCCTGAATGCCGAAGTGCGGGCGTTGCGCAGCCAATTCGACCGCTTCCGCAACGAAGTGCGCGCGAGCGTCTCGAAGAGGCTCCGCATTAGCGTTCGGACACGGAAAGACCGGTATGCGCGAATAGCTGCGAAAGGCGCAAAACACCGGAAAATGGCACGCCGGCTGAAGCGAACGACTGGTTAATCAATTTCCGGTACGCTCATCGGTCGATTGAAGCCGGCTGCTGGAGATGTCAGTCAGTGAGTGGCTCGATGCTGGGGGCCGGCTTCTACGCTGTCGCCGCGGCAGCGGTCGTCGCGTGGATCATCATGATTTACGTCGTCGTAGCGGGTTCCGGCGGGTCACGGCGGGGTTTGCCCATTCGGCACCGGGAATTTGGCAATCGCGTTCCGGCCAGGGCCCGCGGCGGTTTCGATGTCAAGGAGCAGTTTCACGCTGTTATGGCGGGGTCATTTGAAAAGCGCCGCCTGCTCAACTCCGGGGAATACCGCGTCTTCAAGACCATTGAGGATTGTGTAACGGCATCCCGACGGGGTTACCGGGTTTTCGCCCAAACCAGCCTCGGCGAAATCCTCACGTCCCCCGATGAGCAGGCATATCGCTCGATCAACAGCAAGCGAGTGGATATGCTGATCGTCGATCGGGGCGGCTGGCCGGTCCTCGCGGTCGAATTTCAGGGTGGGGCCCATTATCAAGGCACGGCGGCAATCCGCGATGCGGTAAAGAAGGAAGCGCTCATCAAGGCTGGCGTGGGGTACGCCGAGGTGTTCGCCAGCGATACGGCCGACGAAATCCGACTGCTCATTCACGAACACCTCGGATGGAAGCCACGCTCAACTTCGCCTCATCCAGCGGCGCCGGCATAGTCGACCTCCAGCATCGAATATCTCGGCTGCGCGGGTCCGCGCGAGCGGGGGGCGCGAAGCTCGATCGGGCAGCCGGTCAGCGACGGCAATTTTGCCATCATCGCGTGGTATGGGTGTCCCGGACAGTCGGCGCGATGGGGCCGGGAGAGCGCGGCGGCCTGAATTTCACCCGAATTTTCAGGCGGGGGCGGTAAGGAACGCGAAATCTGCGCCGGGAAGGATTGGCCCGCCGAAATTCCCTGCTAAATCGCAAAAAATTCCCTGCTCTGAGGGAATGCAGGAGAGTCGATAGACCATGCCCTCGTCATGGTTGTGTGGTCATCATCGGACCCGGCCTGCGCCGGCACGGCGCGAGCGGGCGCAAATCGATAAACCGGCAAAATTGGAGAAAGAGCGATGGCGATGGTTCCGTTGATCGAGGAGGGCGAAGCGGCGCCCGCGGTGCGCGCCGTGTTCGACGACATCAAACAGACGCGCAACACCGACTGGATCAACAATTTCTGGCGGGCGCTGGCCAACCACCCGCCGACCCTGCGACGCACGTGGGAGAGCCTCAAGGAGGTCATGGCGCCCGGCGCGCTCGATCCGTTGACCAAGGAACTCGTCTATCTCGCGGTCAGCATCAGCAACGGCTGCCAGTATTGCACCGCCTCGCACGGCGCGGCCGCCAAGCGGCTCGGCATGACGAAAGAGATGCTCGGCGAACTCGTCGCGGTCGTCGGCATGGCCAACGAAACCAATCGCCTGGCCGACGGCTATCGGGTTCCGGTGGACGAACGCTTCGAAAACCTGTTTTGATACGCCCGCGTTAACCGGGTTTCCCGCATGCCCGTGCGGTCATCCGACCGCGGACGGCAACTCTTGGAGGGCGCCAATGGCAGCACAGCAGAAGTATGACCGCAAGGCCGAGGATCTCGGCAACATCGTCGGCCTCGAACACGTCAACGTGACGATCCCCGAACAGGGGCCGGCGCAGGAATTCTACCTGATGGCGCTGGGCTTCACGCGCGACCCCTACATGTTCCCCGGCACCAACAACATGTGGGTCAATGTCGGCAAGAGCCAGTTCCACCTGCCGACCCGCGGCGCGCAGGTGTTGCGCGGCCATGTCGGCGTCGTCGTGCCGAGCCTCGATGAATTGTGCGAGCGCCTGGGCGAGGCGAGGAAGAAGCTCGACGGCACGAAGTTCGACTGCGAGCGGCACAACGAATATGTCGAGGCGACCTGCCCGTGGGGCAACAAGTTCCGCCTCTACGATCCCGATCCCGCGCGGTTCGGCGCGATCAATCTCGGCATTCCCTATGTCCAGTTCGACGTGCCGGAGGGCGCGGCGGACGGCATCGCCCGGTTCTACCGCGAGGTGTTCCTCGCCCCGGCCAAGGTCGAGGAGAACGGCGAGGGGCGCGCCGCGCGGGTCAGTGTCGGCCACCACCAATGCCTCGTGTTCCGCGAGACCGACCGCAAGCTGCCGGAGTACGACCAGCATCACATCCAGGTCTATGTGCAGGAATTCTCCGGGCCGCATGACGAACTCGAGGCGCGCGGGCTGATCACCGAAGAGAGCGACCAGTACCAATACCGCTTTCAGGACATCGTCGATCTCGACACCGGCAAGTGCCTGTTCACGATCGAGCACGAGGTGCGCAGCTGCACCCATCACCTGTATAATCGCCGGCTGGTCAACCGCAACCCGCACCAGACCAACCAGCACTACCAGATGGGCGCCGACGAGTGGGATTGGACGCTGCCGCGGTCGAGCGGAAGGCTGCCGGCGGCGCCGCAGACGATCGCCGCCAACGCCTCGCCCTTGGCCCGCACCCGCGCCCGCCGCGTCGCGCAGCAGGCGATGTAAATCGCGGGACTGCTCACAAGCCCCTCACCCGCCTCGGGCTGACGCCCTCGGCACCCTCTTTCCGCATGCGGGGAGAGGGCCGGGGTGAGGGGCGGCTGCGGCAAAATGTGGATGGCGAGCGGTGAAAGCCCTCTTTCTCGGCAATGTCGCGGCGGCCGTCTACGGCAGCTTGGAAAAGGCGCTGCCGGCGGCGCTGGAGTGCATCGTCATCGCCGATCCGCAGGAATTGCGGCGGCGGCCGGAGGCGGCGGCAGCGGCCGATATTATCGTCGGCAATCATTGGCGCGCCGACTATCCGCCGGCGCCGAACGTCAAGCTCGTGCAATCGGTGGCGACCGGCATCGATCTGTTCGACCTCGCGGCATTGCCGCCCGGCGCGCCGGTGTGCAACGCGTTCGGTCACGAAACCGCGATCGCCGAATATGTCGTCATGACGATGCTGGCCCTCCATCACCAGCTGTTGCCGATCGCCGGCGCCTTCCGCGCCGCGGGATCATGGCGCGAAAGCTGGGTGCAGGGCGGCCCGCAGCACGGCGAAATCCGCGACACGACGCTCGGCATTGTCGGCTACGGCAGGGTCGGGCGCGAGACGGCGCGCCGCGCCGCGCATTTCGGCGTCCGCATCCTCGCCGCCAACCGCACGCCGCGCGAGGCCGATCCCGGCGTCGCGCGGGTCTATCCGCTGGCCGACCTCGATGCGATGCTGCCGCGATGCGACACCGTGGCGCTGTGCACGGCATTGGGGCCGGAAACGACGGGCCTCCTCGACGCGCGCCGCCTCGCGCTGATGCAGCCGAGCGCGTTCCTGATCAACATCGCGCGCGGACCGGTCGTCGACGAGGACGCATTGTGGGAAGCGTTGCGCGGTAACCGCCTCGGCGGCGCCGCGCTCGATGTGTGGTGGCAGTACCCGAGCGCCGAGGAGCCCAACCGCCGCGGCTCGCGGCACCCCTTCCACGAATTGCCCAACGTCATCGTGACGCCGCACAATTCCGGCTGGACCGAGGGCACCGGACGGCGCCGCCTTGCCGAGATCGCCGACAATCTGGGCCGCTTCGTCCACGGCGAAGAGCTGCGCAACCTGGTCACGACGACCTGACGGGGGGCGGGATTGGTCTGGCGGATGGCGATGGTGGCGCTGGTGATCGCGGCGATGGCGCGGCCGGCTGCGGCGGCGAGCGTCGTCGCGGGCCGCGCGATTTTCTCCCGCTGCGCGATCTGCCACAACATCGCGGCCGGCGCCCGCGCGAAGGTCGGCCCCGGTCTGCACGGTATTTTTGGGCGCAAGGCCGGCACCTGGGACGATTTCGATTATTCTACGGCGCTGCGCCATTCCGGGATCGTCTGGACCGACAAGAGTTTGGCGGCGTTTCTGCAGAACCCGCGGCGCTTCATCCCGGGCAACCGCATGGCGTTTCCGGGCATCGCCGACGAGCGCGAGATCGCTGACCTGCTCGCCTATCTCCACCAGGCGGCGCAGTAGGGTCGCCGCGATGGCCGAGGCGCAACTGATCGACGGCCGGGCGATCGCCGCCGGGCTGCGCCGGCAGGTCGTCGAGGCGGTCGCCGAGTTGCGAACGCGCCACGGCGTCGTGCCCGGCCTCGCGGCGGTGCTGGTCGGCGACGACCCGGCGAGCGCCATCTATGTGCGCAGCAAGACGCGCGCCTGCGCCGCCGCCGGCATCGCCTCGTTCGAACACCGCCTCGCCGCGGACACGCCGCCCGCAGCCCTGCTCGATCTGATTGTCCGCCTCAACGGCGACGATCGCGTGGACGGCATCCTCGTGCAGCTGCCGCTGCCGCCGGCGATCGACGCGCGCGCGGTCATCGCGGCGGTCGATCCCGAGAAAGATGTGGACGGGTTTCACCCGATCAATGTCGGGCGATTGTGGGGCGGCGCGCCAGGCCTCGTGCCGTGCACGCCGCGGGGCGTCATGCTGCTGCTGCACAGCGTGCGGCCGGACCTGACGGGCGCCCATGCGGTCGTGCTTGGCCGCTCGCAGATCGTCGGCCGGCCTGCCGCGGCGGTGCTGCTGGAGGCCGACTGCACGGTCACGATCGCCCACTTGAAAAGCCGCGACCTCGCCGCGGTGTGCCGGGCCGGCGACATCCTCGTCGCCGCGGTCGGCCGGCCGGCGATGGTCAAGGCCGAGTGGATCAAGCCCGGCGCTCTCGTCATCGACGTCGGCATCAACCGCATCGCAACCGAGGACGGCGGCACGCGGCTCGTCGGCGATGTGGATTTCGCCGCGGCGCGCGGGGTTGCCGGCGCGATCACGCCGGTGCCGGGCGGGGTCGGGCCGATGACGATCGCCTGTCTCCTCGCCAACACGGTCGCGGCCACCGCGAGCCGACGCGGGTTGCCCGATCCGTTGCCGCAGCCATGACCTCGCCGGCGGCGCATCGCCTGGACTTTGCGCCGCCCGCTTCTTATCGTGCGCCGCGAGATCACATCCGCCTTGCGAGGGGAACGCCATGGCCGAGAGCGCAACGAGCCCAACCACCGACACGCTGATCTGGAACTTCAAGGAACTCGCCCATCATTCGCTCGACGGGTTCGGCGGCATGGGCGAGGGCATGTCGATGCAGCTCGCGAAGGACGGGCGGCGCATCCTGTGGCTGGCGCACGAGAGCGCGCCGAAGAATTTCACCGCCGTCGATGTCACCGACCCACGGCAGTTGAAGATCGTCGCGCGCGCCGACCTGCCGCAATCGCACATGCGCTCCAACTCGCTCGAAACGGTCGGCGACGTCATGGCGATTGCCTACCAGACAAAAGAAAAAGGCTTGCAGCCGGCGGGCTTCGAACTGTTCGATATTTCCGTCCCGGAAAATCCGAAGCGCATCGCCTTTGTCGATCTGTCGGGGCCGACCTCTCGCGGCGTGCACCAATTGTGGTTCGCGGACGGCGAATACATCCACATGAGCGCCGGCGCGCCGGATTCCAAGCCGACCCATCCGAAGGACGACCAGTTTTACCAGTGCTGGGATGTGAAAAACCCGGCGAAACCGGTCGAAGTCGGGCGCTGGTGGCTGCCCGGCACGCAGCAGTGCGACAACGTCGCGCCGCCGAAGCGCCACGCCGAGACTTTCGACAGCGGGTTCCGCCCGCACAACACCAACGTCTATCCCGAGCGGCCGGACCGCGTCTACATGGGCTATATCGACGGCGGCCTGATCACGCTCGACATCGCCGACAAGGCGCACCCGAAGATGGTGGCGCGCTGGGATTACCACCCGCCCAACCCCGGTTTCACGCACACGGTCGTGCCGTTCTTCTCGCGCGACATTCTCGTCGTCAGCGACGAATGCGTGCGCGTCGACGGCGCCGACTGGCCGAAGCTGGTGTGGATCGTCGACAACCGCGCCGAGGAAAACCCGGTGTCGATCGCGACCTGCCCGGTGCCGCCGGTCGAGGTCTTCGCCCGCCGCGGCGGCCGCTACGGCGCACACAATCTGTGGGAGAACCTGCCGAAGGAGGGAAGCTGGAAATCGGAAGACATCGTGCTCGGCACGTTCTTCAACGGCGGCCTCAGGGCATTCGACGTGGCGAACCCGTACCAGCCGAAGGAAGTCGGCTATTTCGTGCCGCACATCGCCGAGGCGGCAAACGGCCGCTGCCAGATCAACGACGTGTTTGTTGATGACCGCGGCATCGTGTTCGCGGTCGATCGCATGGTCGGCGGCCTCTACGCGCTCGAAATGGATTTCTGAAGCGCGGGAGCGACTCGCGGCTGGTACGGGATTGCTTCGCCTCGCTCGCAATGACGGAAGACAGCCATGTCATTGCGAGGAGCGCAGCGACGCAGCAATCCGGTGACGATAATCGGGTCGATGCTGATGCGGGTTGGTATTAGCCGGCGAGGCCGGGCGGGCGGCGCTCGTGCCACTGGGTCGCCTGCTGGTAGGCCCAGCCGATCCTGAGCGCCGTCGCCTCGTCGTAAGGGCGGCAGACGATGTGCAATGACAGCGGCAGCCCGGTCGCGGTGAAGCCGTTCGGCACGGAAAGCGCGCACAGTTCCAACAGGTTGACGAGCCGCGTGAAATGCGCCGGCGTTGTCGTCTGATCGACGCTGCCGACGCGGATCGCAGCGGTCTGCGTCGTCGGCGTCAACAGCGCGTCGATGCCGTCGAGCGCCGCGAGAAAGCGCTGCTTCAGCGCGTCGCGTTCGGCCAATGCGGCGAGATAATCGCGGGCGCTGATGCCGCGCCCCAAACGAATGCGCGGGCGCACCGCCTCGTCGATCGTGA
>DATJUL010000142.1:0-4964 GCA_035502295.1 Allostellaceae bacterium
GTCTGCGGTCGCGTCGCCGACGATGCGGCCGTCGGCGAGATCGAGGCGGCGGTCGCAGCGCGCGGCGAGGGCGGCGTCATGGGTGATCAGGAGCAGACTGGAGCCGAGCCGGGCCTGCTCCTCGAACAGGCAATCGATGACCGCGCCGCCGGTCGCGGCGTCGAGATTGCCGGTCGGCTCGTCGGCCAGGAGCAGCGAGGGGGACGCGACAAAGGCGCGGGCGATCGCGACGCGCTGCTGCTCGCCGCCCGAGAGCTGCGCCGGATAATGCGCCAGGCGATGGCCGAGACCGACGCGCTCAAGCGCCGCTTCGGCCGCCGTCGCCGCGTCGCGCCGGCGGGCGAGTTCCAGCGGGATCGCGACGTTTTCCAGCGCCGTCATCGTCGGCAGCAGGTGAAACGACTGAAACACGATGCCGACATGGCATCGCCGCAATTGCGCCAGCGCATTCTCGTCGAGCGTCGCGAGGTCCTGTTCGGCGACGATGACGCGGCCGGCGGTCGCCCGCTCGAGCCCGGCGAGCACCATCAAGAGGCTCGACTTCCCCGACCCCGATGGCCCGACCAGCGCCACCGCCTCGCCCGGCATGATCGCGAGCGAGACGCCGCGCAGGATTTGGACCGGCCCGGCGGGGCTCGCCAGGGTCAGCGATACCTCGTCGAGCCGGGCGAGCGCAGGGCGGCGGTCGGTCACCGGCGGATGGTGATGCGGCTCGCGGGCCCGAGCAAGGGCAAGAGCGCGAGCAGAACGTCGCGGGCGATCGCGATGCAGCCCTCCGTCGGCGCGAAATCGGCCGAGGCGCAGTGCAGGAAGATCGCGCTGCCGCGGCCCGGCACGACGGGCGTCATGTTGTAGCCGATCACGACTACCAGATCGTAGAGATGGTCCGGCCGCCACATCGTTTCGTGATGCGCCGGGTAGGGCAGCCGCACGAGGCGGTTGTAGAGCGGGTCGGCGGGGTCGTCGACCCAGCCGTCATCCGGCCGCAGCGGCGCCAGCGTCAGTCCGGTTTCGGGCGGCGGCGCGATGCGGTCGGGCCGATAGAACGCGCGGACAAGCGCAAACGTGCCTGCCGGACTGGCGCCGTCGCCCTCCCGCTTGTCGCGCCGCACGCCGCCCCACCCGCAGGCGCCGCGCGTCGCGCCGCCCGGCCAGGAAAGCCGCCGGTCCCGGTACGTCAGATCGACATTGTCGCTGTGCATCGTCGGTGCCGACCCCCGGCCCGCCGCGAGCATCGCGCCGGCGCCGAGCACGGCGCGGCGCGACGGGCGACGCGGTTGACCCTGTCTCATGGCGCACTACTACGCCGCCGCGCTCCTCGCCAACAACACCGCCCGCCCCAGGCGCCGCTCGCTTGTTGCCGCCTGATCTGAAAAAATGTCGCAGGCGTGAGCAACACGGCGGGCGTGCCGGCGTTTAACCGGTAACCCGCGGTGGGAGGGGTTGATGGAAAATCCGCAAAAGCTGCGCGAATTGGCGGCCTGGTATCGCGAGTATGCCGAAAAGACCGCCAACGTGTCGATCTGGGAAGCGCGCCTGCGCATGGCCGAAGACCTCGAGCAGGAAGCCGAGCGGCTGGAGCGGCGCTCGCCGGCGGCGGCGCTGACCCGCATCTGAAGCGATCTGCACCGGCGGGCGGCTGTTATAAACGCCGCGGCATCGGCAGCGTCGAAAACCCGCGGTGACCGTAAAACAGCGTCTCGTATTTTATTGCCACGGCTACGATCCCGAGGCGGACAGCCGCTATCGGCGGCTGTTTGTCACTGCGTTTTCGCAGCTGTCGCGGCGCTTCGACATCAAACGGAGCGTCGGCCCGGTTGTGCGCGACGAGGGCGTGCCGGCCGACCGCTGGACGGTCGCCGCCGCCGGCCGCGACTGGCAGACCGAGACGATTTATGAAGTCCTGCGCTGGGACGATCTCGTCAAACGCGATGCCGGCCGAAGCTGGGCCGTGCGCCTGCCGCTGCTTGCGGGCGCGATGGCCGAGGCGCTGCGCAGCGGCGTCCTGCGGCGGTTGTTCCGCCTGAACCGGCCGTTCGCGCTGTTCGTGATCTATCCGTGGGCGATGCTGGCGGGCTGCGTTGCCGGCGGGTTGCTGCTCGGCTACGGGGCTGCCTCGCTCGTCTCCCTGGCGCGGCCGCTCGGGCCGGCGGCATGTTGGGGAATTGCCGCGGTTGTCGCGCTCGGGTTCCTGCGGGCGGCACGGACCCGCCTCGTGCGCGCCCATGTCTACCATCTGCTCGACGGCTGGATTTTCACGTGGCGGCAAGCGACCGGCCGCGACGCCGCATTCGGGACGCGGCAGGACCGTTTCGTCCGCCATGTCGTCGATCGGGTCCGCGCGAGCGACGCGGACGAGGTGCTGATCGTCGGTCACAGCACCGGCTCGACGATCGCCTGCGAGCTTGTCGCCCGTGCCCTGGCGCTCGACCCCGGCTTTGCGACCCGCGGCCCGTCGGTCGCCCTGCTGACGATCGGGTCCTGCCTGCCGGTCGTCGCCTTCGTGCGCACCGCGCGGCGATTGCGGTGTGACATTGCCCGGCTGGCGACGACCGAAGCCCTGTTGTGGGTCGAATACCAGGCGCCGCAGGATGCGCTCAACGCGTTCGGTTTCGATCCGGTGCGCGATCTCGAGCTCGATGTCGGCGGCGCGGCGGCGATCAATCCGCGCCTCCGCTCCGCCCGTTTCAAGGAAACGCTGCTGCCGGCGAACTACCGCAGGATGCGTTACAACTTCTTCCGCATGCACTTTCAGTTTCTGGCGGCCAACGACGTGCCCGGCGAATACGACTATCTGATGATCGCCTGCGGGCCGGTCTCACTCGCCGAGCGCATTGCCGACCCGCAGCGCGCGATCGCGACGGCCTATGGCCGGTCCGCGCCGACGCCTGAGGCGACGGCGGTCGCGGCGGCGGCCGATGCCGCCTGAACGGCGCGGCTCGGTTGCGCGCGGTGATGCTCGATCAGCATCGGCAGGCTGTCGCCCGGCCGCAGCGTCAGGCGGCAGACCGGCGCGACAACGGTGCCCGGCGCGAGGCGCAGCCGCACGCGCTGCGCCAGCGTCGCGAGGCACAGGATCGCTTCGTTGAGGCCGAACGCCTGGCCGGCGCAGACGCGCGGCCCGACGCTGAACGGGATGTAGCTGCAGCGCTCGCGCCCGGCGGCATTTTCCGGCAGGAAGCGCTCGGGGATGAAATGGTCCGGCCGGTCCCACAGGCGGCGGTGGCGATGCAACAGCCACGGCACGACGACGACGAGCGCGCTTTTTGGGATCGTGCGGTTGCGGATCGTCTCGTCGCGCACTGCCTGGCGCCCCAAGAGCGGCACCGGCGGGTAGAGCCGGATCGCCTCCTCGAACACCGCGCGCGTGTAGACGAGAAGCGGCACGTCGGCGAACGACGGCTCGCGGCCGCCCAGCACGTCGGCGAGTTCGCGATGGAGACGCGTCTCGGCCGCGGGCGACTGCGACAACAGAAACCAGGTCCAGGCCAGCGCGTTGGCGGTCGTCTCATGCCCTGCCAGGAAGATGACCGCGGCCTCGTTGCGCAGCGCGTCGCGGTCGAGGGGACCGCCGGTTTCCGGGTCGCGCGCGTCGCGCAGCATCCGGATCATCGACGCGTCGCCGCTTTCGAGCTGCTCCTCGCAGCGCCGGATTACGTCGTCGAGCACCGCGTGGATGCGCCGCGCCGCGCCGCGCACCGCGGGCGACTGGTAACGCGGCCACCAATCAGGCAGGCCCAGCAGGTAGGGCAGGTCAACCTGTGCGACCTCGCGCTGATAGGCGCTGAACGCGGCGACGACCTCGCCGGCATGCTCGGCGCCGAGGCGCGGGCCGAAGATCGTGCGGCAGATGATCTCGGCGGCCAGCGTCGCCATCTCGCGCAGCGCGTCGATTGCCGCGCCATCCGGCAGCCGGGCCCAGCGAAGGGCGACTTCCGCCGCCGCTTCCACCATCGTCGGCGCAAAGGCCGCGAGCCGCGAGGCATGCACGATCGGCGCAACGATGCGCCGGCGCCGGCGCCACAATTCGCCGTCGCTGACGAACAGGCTGTCGCCGAGGAGCGGCGCCAGCGCGTGGCGCAGCTGCGGCGTCTTGCGCTGAAAGCTGTCGTGGAATGCGATGAACGCCTGCGCGACCGTGTCCGGGCTGTTGCAGACAAAGATTTGGCGGTTCAGGATGCGGGTCGAAAAGAACTGGTACTCGAAGCACTTGTCCTCAAACACCGTGAGCAGGTTGCGGCGGGCGGCAAGAATTGCCGCGAGCGGCGACAGCGGCGCGCGCGGGCGCTCCGGATAGGGCGGCACAAAGCGGGTCATCGCGCCACGCCCGCGGCCTCGTGCACGGCCCGGCGAGCATCGGGCGCGGCGAGCGCGAGCGCGTCGGCGTCAGCGAGCGCGATGTCCACCACCAGCCGCCCCAGCTCGCACGCCCCCAGATCGCGGCGCAACGGCGCGCCGGCGCCGGGCCAGATCGCATAGTCGCTCGACCATTCATCGAAGCCGAAATGCGCGAACGCGCGCGACAGGCTCGGCAGATGATCGCCGTAAAACGCCAGCACCGCCGGCCTGCCGCGCCGCTCCAACCCGTCGCGCAGGATCTGCAGCATCGCGTCGGACCGCCGCAGCCCATCGAGATAGCGCAACAACCCCGCGCCGTCGGGCAGCTCGGCCGGATCGAACAGACCGGCGACGGCCGGATCGAGCGGCGGCCCGGCGGCGTGCCACGGCCCATGATTGCCGATCGTGATCGCGAAGATCAACGTGTCCGGGCCCGTCTCATCGACCACGTGCAGGATCGCCGCGGCAAATTCCGGGTCGGGGCAATAGGGCGGCCGGCGCCTGCCGCCCAACGTCTCGCGCCCGCGGAATTCCTCAAAGCCGAGCGCCGGCATCACAAGGTCGCGGCGAAAGAAGCGGCGGTCGAAGGGGTGCACGCAGATCGTGCGGTAGCCGGCCCGCCGCAG